>JANPJW010000399.1:0-19058 GCA_031425715.1 Chitinophagaceae bacterium
CTTCGGCAAGGATGAAAATGAAAAAATACAAAATAGCAATGGTATCCTTCCTCACAGGTGAGCATGCATCTTGAAAGTTGTAGGCAAGCATAAAGACCTCTAACTAAAAGCCGAAGTTAACCAACAACAGTCCGGCAGAATTCCGTGCACCGAAACCAAAGGCCGCTACCCAAACAGTTTTGAAAAAAAACCTTTTTTCTCTGGCTTTTCAATACCCCAAATTAACTCGTCATTACATTTTATTGCTTTGTCCAAATTAGGGCCATACTTGCCCCAGGCAAAACCAGATTTATTTGGTTTATCTCTCAGGTCTGCAATAACAAAATTGTCGGCAAGCGTCAAGGCAAAATCTTTAAGTGTTGTGTCATCTGAAATTCTTGCTTCAGTGATGTCTGTAAATCCGTTCTTATTTTCCCAAATGTCAAAAACTGTCTTTTCGTGAATAATGTTAAGATTTGAATTTTCTATGTCCTTCCCATACTCGTCGATATGCTTTATGAATTCTGAAAGGTCGTCTGAATGTTTTACGATAACTGCGGGGTCGTGGCAAACATAAAATACGTTTCCCCATTTGCCTTTTGAGTTAACATCTAAAATCCAAAAATTCCCAAAGCCGTCGTGTCCAAGTTGAACAGAATATGGAAAAATGTTTTCAAATCCAAACTGTCCAACGCCATCAAAAGTAATTTCGTCAATGCCACAAAATTCAAAACCTTTGGTAAATTTTAAAAGCTCTCTTACATCGTTTGGAATTTGTTCTGTTGGAAGTCCTTTTGCAAGATTGTCAATTCCATTATCTGTTAAGCCTGGCAGGAGTTCAATTTTGTATTCGTCTCCGTCTTCGGAAACATAGGTCTCATTTAAAAGTGATTTTAATTGTTCAGTTATTGTCATATAGTTAGAGGTCTTTATGCTTGCCTACAACTTTCAAGATGCATGCTCACCTGTGAGGAAGGATACCATTGCTATTTTGTATTTTTTCATTTTCATCCTTGCCGAAGATACCCGCCGTACATTCCGGGCCTTGTATTATTTTGCATGCGCCTTGAAAGAAACCGGTTGCAAGCGGTATGCGTTCACCGTTTTCCCATCCTGGGTTGCAGGTGTCCACTTTGGCCCGCTCTTGATAATGCGTACTGCTTCTGCTTCCATACCATAGCCATGATTAAATTCGGCCTTTACACCGGATACCGTTCCGTCCTTCGACACCATAAATCGTAAGATGATGTGGTAGATACCTGCAGGCGCTGGAAAATCTACGGTGGTAGGAGGGCTTACTTGCTGATTTTTTGCAATTAAGGAAATCAATAGCAATAAACAAACGGGAATCAGTGTACGAGTCATGGGGTTCCTTGCGTGTTAAGAATTTGAAGTTAAGGAAAGAAGTGTAATGAAATTTTTTTCGGCGGCGGCATAGCCGGAAATTTAAACGGCAACTGACAGGTCCATTGAAGATCTATCTGCAGTTATCTACCACTTAGCCACTCGTGCGGCGGTAAAATGATGAGTACAAGAAAGCCGTATTGCTGTGGCTATTCACATAGAGTGTATATTTATGGAGAAAGGGGAGCTTTTTCAGAGACTCCCGTTTGGCATCATCATAAAGCGACATCCTGCACATAATAAGTTTTCCAGTAAAGAACGTTAGAAAATGTATGCATAATAGTAATTGACAAAAATGAAAGAACCTGTTTTATCAACATATAAAATCTTAAAGGAAAAAGCATTTAACTCAGACATCAATGAAAGTTGGATTGATTGGGCTATTGAAATGATGGAAGCAGGTTACGAATCTGTCGATCTTTATGAACTTGCAGGAACAAGGAGACCTTACAATCAATTTGAATTACAAGACTTGACAACCAAAGTTTTCAAAGATTTTAACTTAGACTATTCAGATAAGACACAAACTTTAAAGAACTATGTCCACATTCTTCTAACTTCAAATATTGATAAACCAGAAAAGTATGATAAAGTTTTAAGGGAGTTCAGGGACATTTACTACGAACTTGACATGGACATCCTGTACCAAGATTTGGCTCTTTTGTATTGGGCTAAAGACGGTTTAAATTATGCCGAATATCAACATTATTGGGAAGGTGCAAACCGGGAGAACATTGACTCAATAATTAAAAAACAATTTGAACTTTATAAAAGACGGTTCGAAACAGAAGCGTAAAAAACTAACGCACAACACGAACTGTGCATAAAACCAAATACATCAACCTCCCGATAATAGCGATGCTCAAATCAATACTTATATCATCATTTCTAATTGTTGCTTTCCAAATGATAGGATTTAGCTCCCTATCTTGTGATTGTAAAAATGTAACCTTCCAACAAGAATCTAACAGATCTGACATAATTTTTAAAGGTAGTGTGACGGGTAAAATCGACAGTACTTTTTCGAATTACTACACATTTAAAGTGTTACAAGTTTGGAAAGGTATATCAGTACCGACAATTACACTCAAAACCAATGCAAACCCTGCGGCTTGTGGCGCAGTTTTCGAAGTAGGCAAAGAGTATATAGTTTATGCGGTAAAAGGACAAACGAGTTTATGTAGCAGGAATGAGCTTTTCAGTATTAGCTCTGATTTACCACAATTAAACTACAAATATTTTCAGTCTGAAAACGAGGTCTTCGGTAAGGATCAATCCCCAGTATTAAATGATTATGAAGCTGACTATTTTAACTCAGTATTTTTTGATCGCCGTTTTCAACGCACAGGGAAAAAGGAACAGTTTGACTTCAAGAATAAACAGCTAGTATTTTTGAATAGCGGAGCTTTTATCTCTAAGCCACAGTTTTTTAACTTCAATAAGTTACATGAACCTCAACTAAGATTTTTTCAGTTTACGGAGACACAACGTCGAAAAGCAAATGGATATCATGGAATAGTTTACATTGACGGAGTTCCTAAATTATCCAAACGGGAGACTATAAATTTAATTAAGCAACGTTTCAAATTGCATTCGGCATTGATGGGGGCATTTGAAATTCTAATATTCCATCCGGACGAAGTCGCCCAGGACGTTACAAAAATTGCATTGTAAATTTGTAAACCAAGCTATCCCTGATATTGATATTCAAAAACAGCGCAATGAAATTCTTTCTCGCCCTTATTTTCATCAGCTTTTCTTTTTGCTCTACCGCCCAGTCCCTTCCCGACAGTCTTTATCCACCCGATACCTTATCTATCAGGTACCACTCCGCCTGGACAAAAACTCATTACCCCAAAAAAATAAAGGAATTTAAAAATGACCCTTTGGCTATGGGCGATATTGTTTTTTTAGGCAACAGCATTACCGAGCAGGGTGGCGACTGGGGTAAGCGCTTAGGGTGGAGCCGTGTAAAGAACCGGGGCATTTCCGGGGATGTAACGGAAGGCGTTTTAAAAAGACTTGGCGAGATCATGTATGCAAAGCCCAAAGCGATTTTCCTGCTTATCGGTATCAACGATCTGTTCAACACGGCCACTACGCCGCAGTACGTTGCCGGCAATATACTCGCCATTGCGAAAAACATTCGTAAAGCATCACCGGATACAAAGTTGTATGTGCAAACTATATTGCCCACCAGCACCGCTTCCATAAAGAGAAAAATTCAGCAAACCAATGCGCTGCTTCGCAAAAAAGCTGGTCGTAAAACCTTTACCTTGCTTCATACACATGCTTTGTTTGCCGATGAAGCGGATGTAATGAAAAAAGAGTACACCAATGATGGGTTACACCTGAACGAAGAAGGCTATACTATTTGGGCAGACTATTTAAAGAAGCAATTGCCCCATATTGCCAATTAAACCTGGGCTCAGGAACATACCTGCGGACTGCACAGCTAAAAAAGCATTCAACAGAGATCCTCGCTTAAATGATTTTACTCATTATACCTGCAATTGCACTGCTCATTCCTTACACTATGTTAACCATCATTTTTGAATATCCCGATATTTTAAGACAAGCTTAATGTAAGTTGCTGTTTCAAATTTCTTTAGCTCTGCCTGCAGATTCGGGAGTATTCTTTTTGTAACCTTTTACAATTGCCTGTGTAGCGATCTGCAGGTTTCCATCACTTATCCGCTAGTTCGCTCGTAAAATAAAGCGCATAAGAAAGCCGCATTGCTGCGGCTAACTTTTATTAAAGCTTCATTATAAAAATTACCGTTTGAAAAGCATTAGCACATTCCCGATTTTTTCTTTGAGCGTTTTTCTATGGACGATGAAGTCCAGGAAACCATGCTCCAATAAAAATTCACTGCGCTGAAAACCCACTGGCAGGTCTTTTTTAATTGTTTCTTTGATAACACGTGGGCCTGCAAAACCGATGAGAGCATTGGGTTCGCCACAAATGATGTCGCCCAACATGGCAAAGGAAGCCGTTGTGCCACCAAATGTAGGATCGGTGCAGAGTGAAATGTAAGGGATCTTCGCTTCTGCAAGGCGGGTGAGCTTGCCACTCGTTTTTGCCAATTGCATTAGGGAGAAAGCGCTCTCCATCATGCGGGCACCGCCACTTTTATTGATGATCATAAAAGGAACATTGTGCTCTATACAGTAATCACATGCCCGGCATATTTTTTCGCCCATTACGCTGCCAAGGCTGCCTCCAATAAATTCAAAATCCATGCAGGCTACAACAAGGTCGTAGCCATTTACCTGTCCGTGTGCTACCGTAATACTGTCGTGTACATCTGTTTTTCTGTAGGTTTCCTCAAGGCGGTCTTTGTAAGGTTTGAGATCTACAAAACCTAAGAAATCTTTGCTACGGATGTTGGCAAACAGTTCCTCATATTCACTTTTATCAAACAGGATTTCAAAATATTCTTCGATGCCAATGAGGTGATGCTGGTCGCATTTAGGACCTACAAATTTGTTTTCGCTCAGCTCTGCTACGGTGCAGGTGTACTTACAGTCCGGGCACTTGGTCCAGAGCCCCTCCGGGGCATCCTTCTTATCTTTTGTACTGGTTAATATACCTTTTTTAATGCGCTTAAACCACGAAGATTTGGTCTCTTCGGCGGTACCTTCTTCGCCAGCCAGGTTTGCATCAAAATCTTCTTCTTGTATCATAGATGATGAGTTCATAATGAAATTTAGCTCCAACTTTAGTTAAGCGTTCCTGTTTATACAATTTAAGTCATCAAAAGCTACCTCTAGCCTTTTGCTGAAACGCTCTTCTCCTTTGCGCAGCCAAATCCTTGGATCGTAGTGTTTTTTATTGGGTTTATCACTGCCTTCCGGGTTGCCCAACTGCCCTTGCAGGTATCCCTCAAATTGTTTGTAATTATCCAGGATGCCTTCCCAAAAAGCCCATTGCAAATCCGTGTCAATGTTCATTTTAATAGCGCCGTATCCGATTGCTTCCCTTATTTGGTTCTGAGGAGAACCACTACCACCATGAAATACAAAATAAACAGGCTTTGGCCCCGTTCCCAGTTCCTTTTCTATGTAGACCTGGCTGTTATGCAAAATTTCGGGCCGTAGTTCTACGTTGCCAGGCTTGTACACACCATGCACGTTTCCAAATGCAGCAGCTACCGTAAACAATTTGCCTACCTTACTCAGCTCTTTGTAGGAATAGGCTACATCCTTTGGCTGCGTATACAACTTGTCGTTTTCTACATCGCTGTTGTCTACACCATCTTCTTCGCCGCCAGTTACACCCAATTCTATTTCGATGCTCATACCGAGCGGGGCCATGCGCTTGTAGAACTCAACGGAAGTACCAATATTTTCTTCCACTGTCTCTTCACTCAGATCTAGCATGTGAGAGCTGAAAAGCGGTTGATTTTTTTCTTTGTAAAATTGTTCTCCGGCATCTATCAAACCGCTGATCCATGGTAGCCATTTTTTAGAAGCATGATCGGTATGAAGCACTACCGGCACGCCGTAATGCTTTGCTACATTGTGTATGTGCAATGCACCGGACACGCCGCCGGCAATATTGGCCTGCAAGTGATCGTTCGGCATTCCCTTACCTGCTATGAACTGTGCTCCGCCATTGCTGAACTGTATAATTACGGGTGAGTTTACTTTGGCAGCAGTCTCAAGCACTGCATTAATAGTGTTGGTTCCTATACAATTAACTGCAGGAAGGGCAAACTGGTTGTCCTTTGCATCGTCGTACAGGGCCTGTAATTCTTCGCCGTGTAGTACACCAGCATTATATTTACTCATAGTGGTTGTTTTTTACAAATTTAAGTGAATTTGACTTTTAGAGAAATGTTATTTGAATCGTTTGCAGTCCATTAGAAGTGCATCTATGTTTTTTTGACCAATGTGCGCACTACGCTTTTACCCAATGATTTGCTTGCGCAGCGTTTGAAAATAGTCAGCAGCCAGTAAAAGACGGCTGCCATACCAACTAAACATTTCCCCATCTACCAGGGCAATGCTTGTTGCAGGTAGTGCTTCCTGTAATTCCTGTATATGCTTTTCTTTAAAAGGGTAGGGCTCGGAACTTAACAGTACCACATTGCAACCGCTCAGCCTGATATCTTCCAGGGTGATGGAGGGATAGCGGGTGGCGCTTGCAAAAGCATTTTGAAAGCCTGCTTTGTGAAGCATATCGTTGATGAAGGTGTCGGAGCCAATCGTCATGTATGGATCTTTCCAAATTAAATAACAAACCCGGAGTTGCTGGGTGTTACCGGCAACTGTGCCGAAGTGGTCTTTTACATCTTTTTGCAGTGTACTAAATTTTTCGGCTATCAAACGTAACAGTGCGGCAGCCTGCGAGGGCCTGTGGGTAAGATACCCGATATCTGCGATCATTTGTTGCGCATCTTTCAAGTCGTTCACATCGGTAAGCCATACCGGGTAGTGTTTTGCCAAAATTTCTACCTGTTCCCGTACATTTTCTTCTTTATTGGCAATGATCAGATCGGGATTTAAAGCGCTCACTTTAGTGATGTCTACCGTTTTGGTACCACCGACTCTTATTTTGTTTTTAAACCATTGATGCGGATGTGTGCAGAATTTGGTGATGCCTATTGTTTCTGCTTCCAGCTGCAGGTAGTGGAGTAATTCTGTTTGTGATGGCACCAGCGAAACGATGCGCAAGGGGGGCTTATCAGGCGATTGAGCTGCACTCAGAAACATGCTACAAAATTATGGAAAGCAGGTGAAGGATTTACCCGGTATTTATTTCGAAAGTATCGAAGGGTTAAAATGAAAAAACTTCCACGGGGTCTGCTTTAAACAAACCCTATGGAAGTCAATTTTTTCATTCAACGCCTTTAGAAGTTGAATCTTCAGGAAATTTTTACATTCTGAGGGGGCCCATCGTAAAAAAGTTCCTGGCTTCAGTGGTTACAATTTTCGTTGCCGGGTACAGGCTTAACGTTGGTTACAAGGATATTGGTTCCCGGTGGTCTTTAATAGGATCTGGGTCATTTTTTTGCCATCGTCGCTGTGGTTAGCAGCATAGGAGGGATATTGGTTTCTTGGTCTTCTTCAGGATACTCGATCTCTTGGTTTGCTATCATCGCTTTTGAGGGCATAAGCAGGAAATTGGATGCTGGCTTTGAAAGGATTTGGATCGTGCTATTGTTTTTTAATAAAGTAGAAGTTGACTGATATTGAATTTTAGCGGCTTTTCTTCTTATTCGAATTTTGGGATATTGGAAAAACTTTTTGGCTTTATCAGGATGTTTGGACAATGATTGATACTTAATCTATATCAATCAACTTCTGACACAAAGATGCACCCTTTGGTGAGGGCAAACAAGAGCATATTTGCTATTTTTTCGTAGTAAGGTATTTACAGTATTTGTAGTAAGTACTACAAATTTTTTTGGGTAACCTTACTCAGACGGATGCGTAATAATACGTATTTCAACCGACCGTTTGTTGGCAAATGGTTTAAGTAAGAAATGTGAAAATGCTTTACTGTATAGGGTTTTGTGGGATTCGGAAAACTACGATGTGGGTGCAGAGCAATAAAAATGTATATAATTAAAGTGGGAAGTGTGTGCGGACATAAAAAAACTTCCACAACACTTTGCTAATGCTAAATGCTGTGGAAGCAGAAATTTTTAACCTTCACACTTTTGGTTTTTCAGGTAAAGAATTTTACTATTCCGGGCATGCGCCGGCAGCAAATAATTTTATCCTGGTTTCAGTGTTTCAGCTTTTCGCCATCATCGCTGTGGTTAGCAGCATAGGCTTTAGGATTTTTGGAACTACTGGCGTTTTCATTCAGATTCAGATCTCGGTTTTTCGCCTTTGGCTGTAATTGGCAGCATCGGACTTAGGATATTGGGTTTTGTTGGTTTGCCATTGTCGCTTTTGAGGGCATAGGCGGGATATTGGTTTTGTTGTTGGTTTTGCCATCGTCGCCTTTTTAAGGCATAGGCGGGATATTGGTTTTGTTGTTGGTTTTGCCATCGTCGCTTTTTAAGGCATAGGCGGGATATTGGTTTTGTTGTTGGTTTTGCCATCATCGCTTTTTAAGGCATAGGCAGGAAATTGGTTTTTGGTCTTTGGATGGATATTGGTTTTATTATTGATGTTAAAAAGTAGAAGTTGACTGATATTGAATTTTAAGGTTTTTCTCTTTTCAGAGTTTTTGGATATTGGATAAGGAACTTTTTGGTTTATCAGGATTTTTGGACAATGATTGATAACCAATCTCTATCAACCAACTTCTTACACAAAGATGCACCCCTTACTATCCTCAAACAAGAGCGTATTTGCTATTTTTTCGTACTGAAGTAATTACGGCGTGCATCGTACTAAGACCATCGGGAGCATCGCTGAACTACTTGCCAGCTTATAGTATTTCTACTATATTATAATAAAAAAAAATGATGGCTCTTCTATCTTCATTTCTCTAAAACAGTTACTGGTAAAGGGTTACGGTAACTTTATTGGCTAAGATAAGTTTTGTTGTGCGCATGTAACTTTAATGTTATATCTATTATGTATCTACTTTTTTTGTAAAGGGTTTTAGTTTATTTTAAATGATGCCGGCAAAATAAAAATTAGAATTTTTGTTTTGATTGGGCCAGGAAGGAGGCAGGGTAACCGGCCACTGGTGCAAAACTAAAACGTGAAAGCCAGCGTCTGATTCTGCACAAACTTGTGGCTAAGCAAACCAGTTCTTCGGGCTAATTTACAATGTTACTGGATATCGTTCGGACCGATTTCTCCTGGGTAATAAGCGGGCTTTAAAAAGTAAAAGACCAGTATGCTACACCGGTGGGCGTTATATATCCAAACTGTTGCTGCAGGCAGCTGCTTCAATGTCCTACTCTAAACTGGCTGAATAATTTGACACAGGACTATCGCTTGCGGGAGGAAGTTTCAGGAGCAACCATGTTTGCCGGCATATAAGGTGAAAGCAATTTGAAAACCTTAACCTTCCCATAAACACAGTTTATGCAAAGCTCTTAGTGGCAAGAGTGGAAACGGATTTTCATGTCTATCAGTAAGATTGTTGTGCAATGTATACAGTATAGCCTTGCGTTGGTAAAAGAAAAACCTATCTAATAGCCGAAACCAAAGTTTCATATCAGCGCAGGTAAACGGCTAAGTGCTTAAACGAAAAAACTTCCACAGTACTTTGATATCATCAAAAAAGCTGGGGAAGTTAATTTTTTTACCAACACGTTTTGGTTGGTGCTTCAGGATGTTGGTTTTACTAGGCCCTTGGCGGGTAAATAAGTTATCCTGGTTTCAGTGCTACGGTTTTTGCCATCGTCGCTGTGGTTAGCAGCATAGGCTTAGGATATTGAAAACGGTTTTTTGGGTGCCATCATCGCCGTGGTTAGCAGCATAGGCGGATATTGGTTTTGTTTTTTTAGAATGCCTGGATTTGGTAACTGGTTTTTCTTTAGGATTTAAGATCTTAACTCTTTTTGCTATCATCGCTTTTGAGGGCATAAGCAGGATAATGGTGTTGGTTTTTCTAAAGGATAATAATATATTTTAATTTTTTTTTGTAAAAGTAGAAGTTGACTGATATTGAATTTAACGGCTTTTCTCTTTTCAGAGTGTTAGATATTGGAACTACTTTTTTGGTTTATCAGGATCTTGGATAATGATTGATATTTAATCGCTATCAATCAACTTCTGACACAAAGATGCACCAGTATAGCAGGGTAAACAAGAGCGGATTTGCTCTTTTTTAGGAATGACATAAATACCACTCACCAAGTAAGTTACCCTGTTTAGGTAAGTATAATCTACGCAATCAGCCTACGTATAAATACTATAATTTGTGTAGTTTCTTAAATAAAAAAAAGTGCTGTATTTTCTTCAAATGCAGCACCAGCAATTCTTTGAGCTTATATCGTAAAAAAACACCAGGCTATTTGCTCAGGCTTTGAATGATATCATATTTTGTAACAATGTGGTACATACCCGTTTCATCTTTGCTAAGTACAGCACCATTTTCTTTATTAATAAAACTGCTTAATCTTTCTACTGGTGTGTCAAAAGGTACTTCCGGGTAGGCTTTTTCTATCACGCTGCTCACGGCAGCATCCTTCACATCTGGGTTCAATAGTATCTTATTAAACAATCCACTTTCAGATATGGCGCCTACATTGTTTTCGCCATCAAATACAGGAATGTTTTCAATATCATATTTTTTCATCAACTCAATTGCCTGCAAAACTGTTTGAGAAGGACTGATGCTTTTTGTTTTTTGAGAACCACGACCGCTTATAAGATCCTTAAACGTTTTCACATCTAAAAACCCTCTTTCCATCATCCATTCATCGTTGTATACTTTGCCTACATAACGACTGCCGTGATCATGAAATATGCACACCACCACGTCATCTTTCTTCAGCTGGTCTTTCAACTGAAATACACCCTGCAGGCAACTGCCGGCGCTGTAGCCACAAAACAAACCTTCCTCTTTTGCTATACGACGTGCCATTACAGCACCATCCTTATCGGTAACTTTTGTAAATTCATCTATCACCGTCATGTCGTAATTGGCGGGTACAAAGTCTTCTCCAAAACCTTCGCTTATGTATGGGTACACTTCCTTCTGGTCCAATTCGCCGGTTTCAAAATATTTTTTTAGCAACGAGCCATAACTGTCAATTGCCCACACTTTGATGTTGGGATTTTTTTCTTTTAAATATTTACCTGTGCCAACAATGGTTCCACCTGTACCGGTAGCCACTACCAGGTGCGTCACTTTCCCTTCTGTTTGTTCCCAAATTTCGGGGCCTGTTTGTTCGTAGTGTGCATCCCTGTTGGCCAGGTTATCGTATTGGTTTACATACCAGCTATTGGGCACTTCTGTAGCAAGGCGCTTGGAAACTGAATAATAGGAGCGGGGATCTTCCGGCTCTACGTTGGTAGGGCACACAATCACTTCGGCTCCTACGGCTTTTAAAATGTCAGCTTTTTCTTTAGATTGTTTCTCGGTAGTAGTAAAAATACATTTGTAGCCTTTTACACAGGCCGCCAATGCGAGGCCCATACCAGTGTTGCCGCTTGTACCTTCAATGATAGTGCCGCCTGGTTTTATTTTCCCTTCCTTTTCTGCTACCTCCAGCATTTTTAAAGCCATGCGGTCTTTAATAGAGTTGCCGGGGTTAAAGTATTCAACCTTAGCCAGCACCGTGCAGGGCAAGCCTTTTGTAATTTTATTTAACTGGATGAGGGGTGTATCTCCAATAGTTTCAAGAATATTTTTCAGCCACATATGGTTACCTGTTTTGCGGCAAAGGTAAAGGTTTATCTAAAGGAGAATCCCGAAGATTTTGGGAGGGCTTGGTTAACAATATTTGAAAATCGTGACGCTTTTTTTGTCTCAAATCAATTAGTTAAACTGCCTAACTTCTTTGTAAAAACTTTTAGCGGAAATTTTACTTGCTCAGCAATTCCAATGATTTTTTCACAGCAGTATCATCCTTGTTCATCACTTCAAAATATCCTTCTGTTCTAAACAGCTGCCGGGCCAGGGAAGACTTTAAAGCCTTGGAGAGGTAGATTTTTTCTTTTATAGAAATGCTGTTTAAGTTTACAGAGTCTGCTGCACTTTGCAACTCAAATTTTTTCCAATCATTTTCTGTAAGTTCAAAATTTTGAGCAAACTCCCGTGCGGTTTTATACTGGGTCTTTACAGCGGGGTTGCTTAAATAGTATTTGTAGCCAAAGTCATTCAACGACCCTTTCATGAACAGTTGTACAGAACTAAGACCCGGCTTACTGGTATCTGCCGGCACAAATACATCAGGAGTGATACCGCCACTTTCATATATTTTTTTGCCGGCTTTGGTGGTAAAAACTTTACCTGAACCCTGCTTTACAGAGTCTGCATGTAACACTCCGCCATTGTTGTATCTGCTTGTTATTTCATTGTAATAAGCTTCGCCGCCTTTATCATAAGGTCGCTGTATACTTCTGCCCAGGGGCGAGTAGTAGCGGGCAACTGTGAGGCGCAAGGCACTTTTATTGCTTAAGTCAAATTGTTCCTGCACCAGGCCCTTTCCAAAACTGCGGCGGCCAATAATGGTGGCCCGGTCCCAATCCTGTAACGCTGCCATCAAAATTTCGCTGGCGCTGGCACTGCCTTCATCGGCCAATACTACGAGTTCGCCAGTTTCAAACTGGCCCTCCCGCCTGCAGCGATATTCTTTCCTTGCCACATGGCTGCCCTCGGTGTAAGTAATCAGTTTGTCGCCAGCTAAAAATTCATCAGCAATTTCTACGGCTTCGTCTAATACCCCACCTCCGTTGCCCCTGAGATCCAGCACGAGTTTTTTGAGACCTTGTTTTTTCAGGCTGGTGAGGCTTTCCATAAACTCCCGGTATGTTTGCTTGGAAAATTTATTAAGCCTGATATAACCGATGTTTTTTTCAATCATATAACCGGCATCGAGACTGTAAAGTGGGATGATGCCCCTGTTCACGGTAATAGGTAGTTGTTTACCATTTCGAAATATCACCAGGTTCACGGGGCTACCCAGTTCGCCTCTTAGGTTTTGCCTGATCCTTTCCGTAGTTATTTTCTTACCTGTAAGTGTAGAATCATTTGCTTTCAATATGCGGTCGCCGGTGAGTATGCCTGCAGTAAAAGAGGGCCCATCTTTCAACACATTCACCACATGGATGGTGTCGTTAAAAACATTGAATTCAATGCCTATTCCAAAAAAATTGCCAGCTATATCTTCATTAGCCGCCTGCAGGTCCCTGGCGGGAATAAAAATTGTATGAGGGTCCAGTTGACTCAGCAGCGCATCGATGGCAGTATCAGCAATTGCCTCCAGGTTCACCGTGTCCACGTAATGAGCCTGTATGATATCCATTACTTCCTGTATGGTACGTCGCTTTTCCACATAAAAAAAGCTCTTGCCCGGCAATCCATCACGCATCTTGTAACCTATGAACATACCGGCTATCATCGTCAAACTAAATAAAAGGGGTAGCCAAACCTGTATCTTTTTTTTCTCCATTACGCTTTTAAATATTGTTAGCTAAAAAGCTGTTTTAGTGCCTAAGGCAGCGAAGGTAATTTTTTGTTGGTTACCTTATAATTTTTTATACCTTTCAACCCTGTTAACATACCTTAGTTGCTTAATAAAATTCAACAATGAAATCCATCTTAATTGCAGACAGTGGCTCTACCAAAACGGAATGGTGCCTGCTGCAGGACAACAAAAAGAAGAAAGTTATTACCCAGGGCCTCAGTCCTTATTTCTTAACTCAAGACCAGATTACTGAAATTCTTCAAAAAGAACTGGTGCCGAAATTAAAACAGGCTGTACCGGACGAAATATATTTTTATGGCACAGGTTGCAGCAGTGCTGGGAATTCCGCCATTGTAAAAAAAGCCCTTCGCAGGCATTTTAAATCGGCAGTTATAAAGGTAGACCACGATTTGATGGGAGCCGCTAAAGCCCTTTGTGGCCATGAAAAGGGCGTTGCCTGTATTTTGGGCACCGGTTCTAATTCTTGTTTTTACAACGGGAAAAAAATTGTGAAAAACAGCCCAGGCCTTGGTTATGTACTGGGCGATGAAGGAAGCGGTGCTTACCTGGGAAAAAAAGTAATTCAATATTTTTTGTACAACACTTTTGATGAGGACCTTATGGAAAGGTTTAAGGCAAAGTTTAATAGCAATAATATAGACATCTTAGAAGGCGTTTACAAAAAGCCGTTGCCCAATCGCTACCTGGCCAGTTTTGCCATTTTTCTTGCAGAAAACCGGGGGCATTACATGATAGAAAACATCATAGAAGATGGTCTCAACGATTTTTTCTTTAACCATATTTACAAATACCGGGAGAGTTGGACAATGCCGCTTCATTTTATTGGCAGCATTGCCTTTGGGTTTAAAGATGTTTTAAAAGACCTTTGTGACTCTTACGAACTTCAACTGGGCAAGGTGTTGAAAAATCCGATGGATGGATTGATCAGGTACCACCTGCCAAAAAATATTTAAAGATCTCTACACGCTATCATGGCTTTTGAAAAGATAACAGAAACCGATTCTCATTACAGGCATCTGGACAAAATGTCTATAGGTGATCTGCTGGAAAATATAAATACGGAGGACAATAAAGTCCCGCTGCTGGTAAGGCAACAAATACCTCAGATAGAAGCATTGGTACAAATAATATCAGATAAAATGCTTATGGGCGGCCGGCTCTTCTATATTGGTGCAGGTACAAGTGGCCGCCTTGGAATTGTAGATGCCAGCGAGTGCCCTCCAACATTTGGAGTTCCCTATGGCTTGGTGATAGGGATTATTGCAGGGGGCAACAAAGCTATCACAGAGGCAGTAGAATTTGCTGAAGATGACACCGAGCAAGGCTGGCTCGATTTGCAAGAATATGAGGTGAATGAAAACGATGTGGTAGTAGGCGTAGCCGCCAGCGGCACCACACCCTATGTGATAAGGGCATTAGAAAAATGCCGGCAAAATAATATTGTCACAGGAAGTATTTGCTGCAATCCCCACGCCCCACTTAGTGCAGCGGCAGACTATCCTATAGAAGTGGTGGTAGGGCCCGAATTTGTAACGGGGAGCACCAGGATGAAAAGTGGTACCGCTCAAAAATTAGTGCTCAATATGATTTCTACCAGCGTGATGATACAACTCGGCAGGGTAGAGGATAACCGCATGGTAAATATGCAACTTACCAACGACAAACTGGTGGATAGGGGAGTAAAAATGCTGATGCACAACCTGGCCATTTCAGATTATGAATTAGCCAAAACCCTGCTGCTAAAATATGGCACGGTAAAGAAGGCCATGGAGAATTACCATTCCTAAAAAAATATTGGACGCTGTTTCATATTGTAGTAAATTAGGATTTAATTATCACTAAAAAATGCTCTTATGAACTACAAAACTTTACTCACTTTTGCCGGTATGCTCTGGGCTTCAGCATCCATTTCCCAAACCAGTAATAAAGCATACGCCATCACCGGAGACGGCAACAACGATTTTGTCTGGATGAACATCCGCCAGGTAGACCTTGGCAGCGGGCAAGTGTCTAAAACAATTTTTCAACGAAACAGCAGCAGTTTTGTACTTACGGATATCAACTCAAAAACTAGTGTTGCAAAGGCAGCCAGCACCGCCGCTAAGTTGACAGAAGCAAAAAATCATCCAACAGGATCTTTCGTAGCAGCTGCAGCGCTGGATAACAGGAGCAATAAACTTTTCTTTACGCCCATGCGGGTGGGAGAGTTGCGTTGGCTGGACCTCGACATAAAAAATGAAACTCCTAAATTTTATAGCCTTTCATCTCCTGCCCTTAATTTTGGCCCGGAGGTAGATGAAGCCAATCATATCACACGTATGGTGATAGCCGCCGATGGCAATGGCTACGCCGTAACCAACGATGGCAATCATTTTATTAAATTTACTACCGGTAAAAAACCGGTAATTACTGACCTTGGTAATCTTATAGACGCTGAAGGCAACCAGGGAATTTCTATCCATAATAAATGTACAAGTTGGGGTGGAGATATGCTGGCAGATGCCCTCGGTAAATTGTACATCATATCTGCCAACCGCCATGTATTTAAAGTGGACATTGGCAGCAGGGTGGCAACCCATGTGGGTGTTATTACTGGCTTGCCCGCCAACTACACAACCAATGCAGCAGCCGTGGATGCAAACGGAGAAATAGTGGTTAGCAGCGCTAATGTGTTTGAAGGATATTACAAAGTTAAATTGGCTGATCTCAGCGCTACGAGTATTGCGGGTTCAGACAGGTTATACAACGCTTCCGATTTAGCCAATGGAAACCTGTTGTTGCAGAAAGAAGCCGACGCCGCCAGGAAATTTTCGGGAGCTCCCGTGCTCAATACAATCGCAATGGACTATGGCGATAAGAGAGTGTATCCAAACCCGGTTACCAGTTCTACATTTTCTGTTTTGTTTGACGATCAAAAACCCGGAACCTATTCTATTACCCTTACAGATCTATCTGGTCGTGTAATGCAAACGCAAAAGGTTAACATCACTAAAGCCGTTCAAACCCAGCGTGTAAATCTTAGCGGCAGCCCCGCAAAAGGAATGTACTTTGTGAAAGTATATGACGAAGCAAAACAAATTGTTTTCACAGAAAAACTTTTAATACAGAAGTAAGAAATTTCGAGGGTTGATAAGTAAGAGGCTGTCTTCGGGCAGCCTCTTTTTGTAAAGGGGATCTTTAAATTAACCCTATTCTTCACAGGATGGATAGCTAATAGGCTCGTCTGTTTAAAATGCTCCTCTGCTAAATACTGCCACGGTTCAACAAAAAAATATAGACTAAAATTTATCAAACCCTTGTTTATTTTCTTGTTTAAAAGCAGGAATTTTGTTTCCTAATCTTTTTAGAAAAGGTAGACGCAGATCATGCAGGATATAGAACCATTTTACAACTGGCGGCACATGTACACCGCAGAGGAAGACGCTAAGTCGCCTTTCTTTGAAAGAACCTACAGCGAATTTGAATATTCTCAAACACTTTATAATTTTTACATACATCCTCAGTGGGACGACTTTGGGAGCCGCACCCTCTACATGAAAATTTTATTTACCGACTACGATCAACATTTTACTATCATAGAATTATTGGGGGAATGGAACGATGCCATTGAAAATGACATCATGACCCTTCGCAGAGATGTGACCGATATTTTGTACAAACAGGGCATTTACTTTTTTATCATCATCGCAGAAAATGTGTTGAATTTTCATAGCAGCGACGATAGCTATTACGAAGAATGGATGGAGCAAATAGAAGATGAACGTGGATGGATAGCTGTTTTAAACATGCCCGAACAAAGCAAATACGATTTTAAAAAAGCCCGCCTTACTAACTATGTTGAGCTCCTGGAAATGGCCCAATGGCGCACTTTGAAACCTGAAATTATTTTCCAGGCCTTGAACAGCGAACTTTCCAGGCGCCTCTACTAGCCAGGCAAACGATGGACTGGCAGCGTCTTGCGCAATAAATTAAATATAAATAAATACTATTTTTTGGGCTACTAGCTTTAATTTTGCTAAACTTTAATTTTACTACATTTCAAAGCTTATGACCTGGAAACAAATTTTTACTTCTTCGATAGGAAAGAAAATTACCATGGCTTTTACAGGCCTTTTTTTAATCACTTTTTTAATTGTTCATGCAGGGGTCAACTCCAGTATTTTTTTAAACGATAATGGCAAAAGTTTTAATTCCATCGCCAGGTTCATGAGTCATAACTGGATTGTACGTTTTCTGGAAGTTGGTCTTTTTGCAGGCTTGATCCTGCACATGGTGCAGGGTTTGCTGCTGTGGAAGCAAAACAGGGCGGCAAGACCAATTGCCTACCAAACAAGCAAGCCACAAAGTAACAGCACCTGGTATAGCAGGAGCATGGGCATTCTCGGTACGTTGTTATTGCTGTTTCTAATTTTACACATGTCTCATTTTTTTGTAGGAACAAAAGTTGCCCTGTATAGCGGCGATCAGCCACACAACCTTTACGAAGAAATGAAGCTGGTTTTTGGTGAGTGGTATATCGTACTGCTTTATATCCTGGGTTTGATAGCACTGTTCTGGCACCTGTTGCATGGCTTTCAAAGTGCCTTTCAAACTTTTGGTCTCAACCACAAAAAATACAGCCCCATTATAAAAGCAGCCGGTATTGGCTACACAGTTATCATTTGTATACTGTTTGCCCTCATGCCATTGGCTTTTTATTTTCAATGGCTGGTATAGAACCAAACAGCAACTGCAGTTGTTGATAGTTGTATACTAAACAATATTATTACCAATAAACCAATCGACCGATATGGCTTTAGACGCAAAAATTCCCCAGGGTAAAATGGATGAAAAATGGAATGAATACAAGGGTCATGTGAAACTTGTAAATCCATCCAATAAACGTAAACTCGAAGTGATTGTGGTTGGTACGGGGCTTGCCGGCGCCTCTGCTGCTGCATCTTTGGGAGAAATGGGTTATAAGGTAAAAGCTTTTTGTTTCCAGGATAGTCCACGCAGGGCGCACAGTATTGCCGCACAGGGTGGAATAAATGCTGCAAAAAATTATCAAAACGACGGCGACTCTGTTTTCCGTTTATTTTACGATACCGTAAAGGGCGGTGATTATCGCTCCAGGGAAGCCAATGTGCATCGCCTTGCTGAAGTGAGCAGTGCCATCATTGATCAGTGTGTGGCCCAGGGTGTACCTTTTGCAAGAGAGTATGGCGGGTTGTTGAGCAACCGGAGCTTTGGTGGAACCCAGGTGCAGCGTACGTTTTACGCAGCAGGCCAAACCGGGCAACAGTTGCTGTTAGGTGCTTACAGTGCTTTGGAGCGGCAGGTGGCACTTGGTAATGTAGAAATGTTTGCACGCCACGAAATGATGGACGTGGTGATGATAGATGGAAAAGCGAGAGGGATTATTGCCCGTGACCTGGTGTCAGGAAGCCTGGAAAGGCACTTCGGCCATGCGGTACTGTTATGCAGCGGTGGTTATGGTAATGTGTTTTATTTAAGTACCAATGCCATGGGCAGCAATGTAACCGCCGCCTGGAAAGCTCATAAAAAGGGTGCCTTTTTTGGCAATCCCTGCTTTACACAGATTCACCCTACCTGCATACC
>JANPJW010000400.1:0-3720 GCA_031425715.1 Chitinophagaceae bacterium
TGGTTGCATTATGGGCACTTATGCTGCGGAACCTACCAGTATGGATGTATTAAAATCTTTTTACAAAACCGTTCGTCCCTGGGGTTTTTGGGATCCTGTCCATGCAATGGTTTTGGCAGATGATCCAACTTTTGTTGCTAACAAAGGATTTAAACTGGATATGTTCAATGTGGCTATCGGCATCGTGGCGCAGTTGTGCCTCACCATACTACCTATGTATTTTATTTTACAAATGCGCACACCGCTTGCTATAACTGTCGCAATCCTGGTAATAATAATTTTAATACTAAAAAGAACCTGGTGGAATAGGCTGGAAGACTAAATTTTAAAATCAGTTTTATGAATAAATCATTTGTAAAAAGAATGCAGCATTTGCAGGCGCAACACAACCAATTGCTCCAGGAGAAAAATACAAAGCAACCGGCGGGCAATGGTATTTTTGACCGCTACACGCATCCGGTACTTACTGCACAACACACGCCCTTATTTTGGAGATACGACCTGGATAGTAACAGCAATCCGCACCTCATTGAACGTTTTGGTATCAACGCAGTTTTTAATGCGGGCGCCCTAAAATTTCAGGGAAAATATGTACTGGTGGCAAGGGTAGAAGCTTCCGATAGAAAGTCATTTTTTGCTGTTGCAGAAAGTAGCAATGGTATAGACGGATTTAAGTTTTGGGACCATCCCATCAGCATGCCCGAATGCGATGTGCCCGACACCAACATTTACGATATGCGTTTGGTGCAGCATGAAGATGGATGGATTTACGGTGTTTTTTGTACCGAAAGAAAAGATCCTGAAGCTCCTGCGAACGATCAGTCATCAGCTATTGCGCAATGCGGTCTTGCACGCACCAAAGACCTGGTAGACTGGCAACGTTTACCCGATCTTAAAACGCCGTCTGCTCAGCAACGAAATGTGGTCTTACATCCCGAATTTGTGAAGGGTATGTATGCATTTTATACAAGACCACAGGATGGCTTTATAGAAGCAGGCAAGGGAGGTGGCATTGGTTTTGGCCTGGCAAAAGATATTACAGCGGCTGTTATAGAAAAGGAAATGGTGATAGACCCACGTCGTTACCACAGCATTTACGAAATGAAAAATGGCCTTGGGCCGTCCCCCATTAAAACGGCACATGGCTGGCTGCATATGGCACATGGTGTGCGCAATACTGCTGCAGGACTGCGTTATGTGCTTTACCTTTTTATGACAGACCTGCTTAACCCTACAGAGATCATACATAAACCAGCCGGATATTTTATGGCACCGCAAGGCGAAGAGTGTATTGGCGATGTATCTAACGTACTTTTTTGCAATGGTTGGATTGCTGATGATGAGGGCAGTGTTTTTATTTACTATGCTTCCTCCGATACAAGAATGCATGTGGCCACCTCTTCTATATCGTTGCTGGTAGATTATGTTATGAATACAAAGGAAGATGGATTTAATTCGGCTAGCACGGTGCAAACGCTCCAGGACCTTATCAACCATAATTTGAAACTATTAGAAAGCCAGCAAAAGCCCAACGTGCATTCGCTTAAGAGTATACTGTAAACTTTAAATGGCTTCACACTGATGGAAACAAAAACGTACAACATGACGCTACCCGACGCTGTACAACAGTCACTCCTGCAGTACCGGGAGCAGCTGCATCAGGAGTTGAAAAATATCCTGCAATATTGGATAGATCATACCGTAGATGAAGCCAATGGAGGATTTTATGGAAGGATTGATCACAACAACCAGGTGCACCCGCAAGCACCCAAGGGCTCTGTACTAAACAGTCGCATACTCTGGGCTTTTTCGGTAGCTTACAACCTCACTGGCCACAACGAATACCTGCAAATGGCAAACAGGGCATATGAATATTTTACCACTCATTTTTTGGATGATGCTTACGGTGGCGTGTATTGGAGCGTGGATGCGACAGGTTATCCGCTTGATACTAAAAAGCAAACCTATGCCACGGCTTTTGGGGTGTATGCCCTGAGTGAATATTTTAAGTGCAGCGAAAATCCTGAAGCCAGAGAAGAAGCCCTTGCGCTTTACCAGGATATCATGAAACATGCGTACGACCCGGTGCATGGTGGCTACTTTGAAGCATTTGCAAGAGACTGGACGGAGATGGAAGACAGCCGGTTGAGTGCAAAGGATGCCAATGAAAAAAAGTCTATGAATACCCACCTGCATGTACTGGAAGCTTTTGCCAACCTGTATTCCATCTGGCCCGACGCAACTTTGCGAAAAGATAGTGAAGCCCTGCTTACAATTTTTACAAAGCATATTATTCACCCGGAAACGCATCACCTGCAATTGTTTTTCCAGGAAGACTGGAAGGTACAATCAGGCACTGTTTCCTATGGTCATGACGTAGAAGCTGCCTGGCTTTTGCAGGAAGCCGCAGAAATAATCAACAGCGAAAAATACAGAACTACATTTAAGGAGCTGGCTATTAAAATGGCACTTGCCAGCAAAGAAGGCCTCGATAAAGATGGCGGACTCTGGTACGAATTTGAGCCATCCCTGAACCATAGCATCCGTCAAAAACACTCCTGGCCGCAGGCCGAAGCGATGATTGGTTTTTTTAATGCCTGGCAAATTACTGCTGATGCTGCCTACCTGCAGGATTCCATCAACGCATGGAAGTTTACGCAGCAATATATCATAGACCACAAAGGCGGTGAATGGGTGTGGGGTGTAGAAGCAGATTACAGTATCATGAGCCAGGAAGATAAAGTGGGTATTTGGAAATGCCCGTACCACAACAGCAGGGCATGCATAGAAATTATCACACGAATAGACAGCATACTAAAACATGAACTATGAAAAAAATATGGATCGCTTATTTATTTGCCGGCATTTGTGCCTGGTCATCTTGCTCAAAGAAAAATGATGCCGGGGGCGGTCCGGTAATTCCTCCACCGCCGCCACCGCCGCCTGCTGTCCAGTATAAAAACTTTTATATTCAGGGCAGGTCTTTAAAAGACAGTGCCGACCAAACTTTTGTAATGCGTGGCAATAATTTCCCCGTGTTTTGGTTTCCCACGCAATACAAACCGGCGTTGAAGGCAGCATCTTCCCTGGGGTCCAATTCGGCCCGCCTGGTGTGGCAGGTGCAGCAGCAGCCCTGGACACCAAGCCTATCAGTATTGGACGAAGCCTTGGCAGAATGTGTTGCTCAAAAACTGGTGCCTATTGTAGAATTGCACGACTTCACCGGCGGCAACAATGCCGCAGAAATTACACAGGCAGTGGCATGGTTTACAAGAGCCGACGTAAAAGCAGTATTGGATAAATATGCGCACGTTGTAATTCTAAACATTGCCAACGAGTGGGGAAGCGGCTCCCTTTCAGAACTCTCCTGGAAAAACGCTTACCTACCTGCCATTGGCAACTTGCGTGCAGCGGGCTACAAAATGCCGATTATGATAGATGCGCCGGGTTATGGTCAAAATGAAAATGCGGTTGTACTTTATGGCCAGGACCTGCTCAATGCAGATCCATTGAAGAACGTAATTTTTGCTGTGCATGCCTATTCTAACTGGAATACATCCGGCACCTACGCAGCACGCATCAATGCTATGCTTGCAAAAAATCTATGCATCGTATTTGGAGAATTTGGTTGGGATGTGCCTGCAGCGCAACAACCCACAGATTTTGTGTGCAAAGTAAATGCTCCCCTGCTTATGCAACTTTGCCAGCAAAACGCTATTG
>JANPJW010000401.1:0-3048 GCA_031425715.1 Chitinophagaceae bacterium
TTTAGGAGCTTGTAAGTTATCCACAAAAAACACATCATTAATATGCCTTATAAACGCAGCATATGCAGTACCACTGGGGCTGTGCTGCCCCATGGTGCTAGTTCCATGGTAGGCAAATCTTTTTTTGTGAAGCGCCATTCCCTGTTCAAGAAATTGAAAGAGGCAGGTACGCTAGGCTGATCTATCTGGATGGTGAGTTTTCCAAAATCCTCATTGCACTTCCAGGTGCCGGTGTAGGTAACACCAGCTTTAATAGCCGTCATGGGGCCATCGTAATAGGTATTTTTCAATAATTTAAAAATCCAACCGTTGAAACGGGCTGTACTGTCGGCGCCATTGTCTGTTGCAAGGGATACTTTGAAATCCCGGTTCAAGACATTGGTTTCAAAATATTGCTTATACAAATCTTCTTTTGCTGCATCTGCGATCTTTTTGCAGCCCTGAAGTGCCAGCATAGTGATGGCCATGCATAGCGCAATAACAAATCGCCACTTGTAGATGAAGTTTAAAAAATTAGAATGTTTCATAGATGCCCTGGTATTTTTTGCTGGCATACTCCATAAAAAAGCTACTCTTCAGCAAGTTGCCGGTAGCCAGTTTACAAAGCTTGCCAGAGTTGTAATAACGCCCGGATTTGTAAATATGTTGTTGCAACCAATTTAAAACTGGTCCATTGTTACCTACAGCCAATTGCTCTTCTAAGGACGGATTATGCTGCTGAATAGCTGCATAGAACTGCGCCGCATATAAGCTTCCGATACTATAGGTGGCAAAATATCCAAAACTTCCGTGGCTCCAATGCACATCCTGCAAGCACCCCTGCCTGTCGTCTGGCACTTTGAGCCCAAGGTATTGCTGGTACAATTCCGCCCACTTAGCGGGAATATCTTTGGCATCAAGGGAACCTTCAATCAGCTGCTTTTCAATCTCGTAACGAATCATCACATGAAAATGATAGGTAAGTTCATCTGCCTCTGTGCGAATGAGGGAAGGCTGCACTTTATTGATGCCTTTGTAAAACTTTTGTATACTTATATCTTGAAATTGTGCAGGAAAGCTGGCCTGCAGCAATTTAAAATTATGTTGCCAAAAAGGTAAACCCCTACCAATGCAATTTTCCCATAACCGACTTTGGCTTTCGTGGATACTGAGGCTGCAATACTCTCCCAGCGGTAAGCCATATGATGTGGCCGGCAAGCCTTGCTCGTACAAAGCGTGACCGCCTTCATGTATGCAGCTCCAAAGCATATTGGCAAAATCATTTTCATCAATTCGGGTTGTAATTCTAACATCCTGGCTGCTGAAGTTGATGGTAAAAGGATGTTCGCTTATATCCTGGCGACCCGCATCAAAATCAAAATGCATGCGCCTGAGTATTTCCATTCCCAATTCCCACTGCTCGTTTTTGTTAAATGGCTGGCGCAAAAAACCATCATCCACTGGCGGGGCTGATTGAATTTTTACAATTAGTTCAGTGAGTTGTGGCTTTAGAGAACTGAAAAGGGCGTCTGTGGTGGCTACCGTAAGTCCCCTGTCGTAATCATTCATCAGTGCATCGTAGGGATGGGTTTGAAAACCCAATAAGTTAGTTTCTTGCTTCTTTAATTCAATGATGTGGTGCAGAGGCTGCTGAAAAATGGCAAACTTATTTTGTTTCCTGGCATCTATCCAGGCATAAAAACTTTTGTTAACCGTTTCGCTCATTTTACGGACAAAATCTGACGGAAGTTTCTTGCTCTTCTGGTAATCGTACCAACTCAATTCTACATTTCTTTTCTCTGTAGCAGACAATCCATCCTTAGAAAGCAGCTCTTGCAAGAGGTTTCCAAAAGATTCGCCGGTAAATTGTTGGTGAGCAATCTCTGTGAGCGTCGCAATTTGCCTGCCTCTTACTTCTCCACCTTTGGCAGGGATATAGGTTTCCTGATCCCATTGCAGCACTGCCGATGCATATTTTACATCGGCAATTTTTTGCATCTTTGTTTGATACTCGCCGTAGAGATTTTTAGTAGTCATAGTTTTAAATTCTCACTCAATGAAAGTTCAAGATATTATAAGTTTATTAGAAAGTGTGGCTGCGCCCTCTCTTCAGGAGGATTATGACAATGCGGGCCTACTCACCGGGCAAAGAGACTGGAACTGCCAAGGCGTGATGGTTGCGCTGGATTGCACAGAGGCTGTAGTAAAAGATGCCATCGCCAAAAATTGCAATCTTATTATTGCCCACCATCCTATTATTTTTAAAGGTTTGAAAACTATCACCGGCAAAACTTATGTAGAGCAAACCATTATCACCGCTATTAAACATGACGTGGCCATTTATGCCATTCATACCAATCTTGATAATGTGATGGATGGGGTGAACGGAAAAATAGCCGATATGCTGGGCCTGGGACAAAGACAAATATTGGCGCCAAAAAATAACCTCTTACAAAAGCTAGCGGTATTTGTGCCATTCGCTTCCAAGGAAAAGTTGATGAATGCTTTATTTGAAGCAGGTGCCGGCAATATAGGAAACTACAGCGAGTGCAGTTTTAGTGCAGCAGGAATTGGAAGTTTCAAGGCTGGTGCCAATAGCCAACCTGTAATTGGTACGATTGGCTTACGCCATGAGGAAGAGGAGGCCAGGCTAGAAGTAATTTTTCCTCATTGGTTGAAGGACCGGGTGATATATGCTATGAAAGCCAATCATCCCTACGAAGAAGTGGCCTACGATATTTATAACCTTGCCAACAGCTACCAACACACCGGCAGTGGATTAATAGGAGAATTGCCACAGGCTGTACAAGAACATGACCTTTTACATACCCTGCAAATGCTTTTCAAGATTCCTGCTATCAAACACACTACCCTAACCGGCAAACCCATTAAAAGGGTAGCAATATGCGGCGGGGCTGGGAGCTTCCTCACGGCCGCCGCTATTGGGGCCGGGGCAGATATATACATTAGTGCCGATATAAAGTACCATGAATTTTTTGACGCAGAAGGAAAACTGCTTTTGGCCGATATCGGTCATTACGAAAGCGAACAGTTTACAATAGACCTGCT
>JANPJW010000402.1:0-2599 GCA_031425715.1 Chitinophagaceae bacterium
TATCTTTCGAATCTGCGGAAGCAAAATACAATAGCAGGGTAGTGGATGGAGCTGATAGGAAGGTTCCTGCTGTAAGTATGCCAACCTTAATGCATCGTTGCGAAATAGATCATATAGACTTGCTAAAGATAGATGTAGAAGGAGCAGAAAAATATATTTTTTCGGGCAATCTAAATTGGTTGCAAAAAGTAGATGATATACTGATAGAGATACATTCTAATGAAGATCATCTGCTGTGCATGCAAGCCTTTGAGCAGTATAATTTTAAGTTAGAACGCATTCAAACGGACGTTGCCAACGAACAGTTGTTCTGGGCAAGTAAAAGAAGCTACACTGGCTTTTAAAACCGGATTGGAATTGCTGAGATAGATTTAGGTTCTCCCTTGAATACAAAATAGAAGCGCCACCCAGGAAACTATATTTACTTTCCTTATTTTTTGAATAATTTAAGTAGAGAAGGGAGATTATTTACTTTATAAAAATAGTACGGCTGATTTTCAGGCGCAAAGTGATTGTAGAAATCTGCGATACCTTTTATGTCGGATCCCTCGAAGTCTAAGAGTAATGTTGAATTGGAAAACTCCCGGATCAGTTCATCAAAGAGAAAATAATTTGCCTGCAACTTTTTACCCTGTGGCGTTATGCAAGAAGCCATATTGTAGATTCGCTTATCATCCAGTAAAAAAATCCCTGCTGCCATCACTTCACCTGTATCACTTAAAACCATTCGTACAACAAGCCCGTTCTCTTCAAACAGTTTCTTGCATACAACTGAAAAGTTGTTAAAATCTTCATTGGTAATATGTGGCATCCTATGCTGGTAAAGCTTTTTGTACAACTTAACAACAGAGAGGTAATCGGTGCTGGCCTCATATTTTAAGTTGGCTTTTGCCGCCCGCTTCAAATGCTTAATAGTGAAGCCAGGGTAGGTTTGCCGTAGTTCTTCATAACTTTTAGAAACCGATAGAACGAAATTATTCCGGGCACTAAAGCTTCCGTTTACCTGGGAAGTTCGGTTCTGAAAGTTTAAATTAATTTCTATGAACTTAAAATGGCTTGCCGCTTCCGCAAGGAACGCCCCCACAATTTCAGTTCCTTCAGCTCCGGAAAAAAAAACGCCCAGCTGCTGTGTAAACGCCGGCTGGTACAAGTAGTTGATTCCCCATTTTTTTCTGAGTGTGAGAGGCATCACTGCTTCATAATTGTTTAGCACCAGCGCATCCCATTCGCCGGCCATCGCATCCAGGTAGAATGCCTTTGCGTAGATAAGCTTATTCGAAGAGCCATCAATGCAGCGATCCCATTCTATTTTATCAATCTCCTGGTATGGTATGTAACGAATGTTCAACAGTTTACAATGGAATTTGAGGAAACAACTTTTTGGCTGTTGTATTCTGCAGATCTATACTGAAAGAAATATTTTTTACAAAGCGTTTTTCAGTAATGGTACTTTTAAAATAATCTTTGTAAACCTTGCTGTAAAAAAGCGGCACATAAATATTGATCGTATTTTTTAAAAGCGAAACCTGCAGCCCGGCATCATACAAAAACTTTGGCGTCCCACTGTTTGTTTCCCAGGCTTCGGCATGGGTGCCAACGTCGGCAAATATTTTCAAAGGAATTTTAAGAGGAGTCAGTTGCAGTGGGTTGAATTTTTTTGGAATGCTACTCGTAAAGTTCAATGCACCCAGCCAATTATCTGTTTTACCAATCTTGTTACTAAGCAAATCTGTTCTTACTTTAAAAGCACCATCTCTTATCATTATTTGCTGGTTAGAAAAACCTTCAAACTCATTTCTTCCAACAAAATAATTGCTGTATGTATAGTCTTCATCACCTTTGGCACCGGTCATATTAAGATGGTAACGGTCCGTTCTAAATTGAGATAAAAAATCCTGGTCGCCCGTATAAAAAAACTTCCCTGCAAATAATCTCACATTAAGCCCGCCGCCCTTGGCATAATTGAAAAAATAGTTTCCGGTAAAATTTGTTCTTACAAAACCCTCGCCTTGCTCTACCTGTATAGCAAAATTGTAGGGGTACAGTGCCCGGCTGTCAGCCATTACAAACTGCAACTGGTTGAGGGTACGGTTTTCTTTAGGGTAAGAGATGATATCTAAGCCAGAGCCCGTATCTCTTGTAAATCTCAAACCCGTTTCCTGTATAAAAAACGTCTTCCATTGTATGAACTTCGTAAGGGTGCTGCGTGGATCTTTGTTGGCGAAAGTGAATTTAAAAGAAGGGACGAGTTTAGCAAAAGGTTGGCTATTTTTTTTGCCGGTAGAGTCTTTAAAATTGTCGCTTGTAAATCTTGCTGCTGCCAAAGAGAGGGTAGCTTTTTGTCCATTGCTGCCAGGGTACCATGTGTAACCAGCTCGTGCAAGCCCATTTAATTGCTTACTCCCCGTAGCATACAACGGTGCCACAAAAAATTGAAATTTATTAAAAGGTAGGCTGTAGTTATGCACCAGAGCTCCGATCATAAACTTGTCGTAAAAGTTGAAACCCACGGCAGGCGCCAGCGAAATAGTATGATGCTTATCTGTGTCTTTTAAATTGTAAAAGCTGCTGAATCGCACATCTTTTTTTACAGGTTGTT
>JANPJW010000403.1:0-2339 GCA_031425715.1 Chitinophagaceae bacterium
CGGCAAAAAAATATTTCATGTACTCGAGATTAATTTTCTATCGCAAAAATAGGGGAGAACGACTTTGCAAAGAAGGTTTTACTCATTGAGCTCCAAACAAATATTTGTTATTTTAGAATTAACCCCTATTTTTGATTACCTCTGAGACAGATATTGGCCGATTTTCCATAATGGTACAATGCTTGCTCCCATCCAATAGTGCTCACGCACTTCTTCCTTCTTAACCAACATTCCTACGCAAGCCATTACCAGTATATCCTCCGATAAGATCATTTCTTACACTTACACATTTACGAGAAATGAAACCTTTTATCATATCAGTCTGCTTACTCCTAACATTTGCAGGCGGTCATGCACAACGGATTTGCGCTACGGAGCCAGCTAGCCGAACGCTCGCTACATTTCATAGTGGAGCAGTGCTTTCTACCGAGACAGTTTTACCAGCAAGAGATACCGTACCCAACGAGATCATTACCATTCCAGTTATCGTGCACGTGTTATACAATACGGGGGCAGAGAACATTTCGATGGAGCAGGTGCTGTCGCAGATAAATGTTCTGAACCAGGATTTTCGTTTACTCAATGCCGATAGGTCGCTTATTCCCGCAGCATTTAAAGGGGTGGCGGCAGATAGCCGTATCATGTTTTGCCTGGCAAAAGTAGACCCTGATGGAAGGAGCACTACGGGTATTAATAGGAAAGCAACAACTAAGACATTTTTTACAGCAGACGATGCTATGAAGTTTAAAGCACAAGGTGGTGCCGATGGCTGGGATAGCAAGCGTTATTTAAATATTTGGGTCTGCCGCATTTTTGGGCGAACGTTGGGTTACGCTACACCACCCGGTGGCGAAGCTGCCAAAGATGGTGTGGTGATTACTTACAATGTATTTGGTACCACCGGTAACGTAACATCCAGTTTCAATAAGGGCCGTACCACTACCCACGAAGTGGCTCATTGGTTGGGTTTAAAACATATTTGGGGCGATGATTATTGCGGAGATGATGGGATAGATGATACTCCCCAACAAAAAAGCTACAATTTTGATTGTCCCTCATTCCCCCGTATGAGCAATTGCACGCCCGTCGCCACAGGAGACATGTTCATGAACTTTATGGATCTCACTGGCGACGCCTGTATGAATATGTTTACGCAGGGACAAAAAAATAAAATGCGTTCAGCTTTTGCATTGAACGGACCCCGAAATACCATTTTGAGATCTTACCAGTGTGATGCTTCGCTTGCAAGTGGTGGTCCGTTACCCGAGGACAGCGTTGCTGTTGCCAGGCCTGCAGACCAGGTGAGCGTTTATCCTAACCCGGTAGTGGATGTTTTAAACATCCAGAGCAAGCAGTCGCAAACATTGAAAGGGAAACTAGCCATAGTACTTACTACTGCAGGCAAGCCTGTTTTTCAAAAGACTTTACAAAGCAACAATGAAAAAATAAACATCGGCAGCCTGCCCCCGGGATTGTACATGTTAAGCATTGGCGATGCCAATGGGCGGAGCAACTTCAAATTTGTGAAGATGTAGTAAACGCAATACATAGAGCATAGAATAAGATTAATATTTTTTGATCCATGACTGACCAACAGTTCGCCTAGCGGACTGTTTTTTTATATACTACATTCCTATCGGCAAGGTATTGAAGCATAAATTGGAAACAGTTTTCATGCTTGCCAATTAGTTCAGGAGGAAAAACACCTTTTTCAGTAAACAGTCCATCCGTAATTAAATTAACTGCCGCCGTGCAAGTATACGCAGTGGTGCGGCTCATAGACGAGGTTTTGGTTTCCTTACTATATTCATCATGCAAAAAGTATTCAACCGTTTGAGGCTGGTTGTTGCTGGTACCTTTTATGACTATTTTCATCACCGTAAATTCTTCTTCTCCGGGTTGTAATTTCCATTGATCAAACAAAATACGGGAAGTAAAATCAAGTGGCTTCAAACGAATCCCTTTGCACTCTATTTCTTCTTCTGAGAAAAACCCTGCCAGTTGCAAAGCCTCTATCAGCGCAATGTGACCGGGATACCGCAGAGTCTTTTCTTTCATGTCTGGGATATGGCGCATTGTAAAAAGAATACTTCTTAAGCCATCGGTATTGAAGGATTCGAGGGTGCCGATACCTTCAAAATTTATAAGTTCAGCATCGCTTAGCGCAGGGCGGGTGATGATGTGGCCATTCTCCTGGTAGCGTGCAGGCCTGCTGTATTCTTCAATAACATCTATGGGCGAAAAAGGTGCTTTATATTCAAAAGGTTTTGTGCGCACTTTTGGTAGGCCGCCCACCATGCATTCAAAACTATCAATATGCATCACTTCATTGTACCTAC
>JANPJW010000404.1:0-10302 GCA_031425715.1 Chitinophagaceae bacterium
GATGTGTGGTGGGAGGGCATGACTCCCGAAATACCCGAAGGCTTAACTGATTGGCATGGCAAACCCTGGGACCCTGCAAGTGGCAAACCTGCAGCCCACGCCAACTCCAGGTTTACAGCTCCTGCTTACCAGAACCCGGCCGTAGATAACAAATGGAACGACCCCAAGGGTGTGCAGATAGATGGATTTATTTTTGGTGGCAGAAGGAGCAGCGTAGTACCGCTGGTGTACCAATCTTTTAACTGGAACTTTGGCGTGTACCTTGCTACCACCATGGGCAGCGAAACAACCGCAGCCGCTTTTGGAGAAGTAGGAAAAGTGAGAAGAGATCCTTTTGCCATGCTTCCCTTCATGGGCTATCACATTGGTGACTATGTAAATCATTGGTTGCAGTTTGGCCGCAACCTGCCCAACGCTCCCCGCATCTTTGGTGTAAACTGGTTTAGAAAAGACGAAGCAGGAAAATTTATGTGGCCGGGTTTTGGAGACAATATTCGTGTGCTGATATGGATCGTGCAAAGGATAAGAGGCCAGGCATCTTCTGTAGAAAGCCCTATGGGCTGGATGCCCCGCTACGAAGACCTGGACTGGAGAGGTTTAGAGAATTTTACCAAAGAAGATTTTGAAAAGATCATGACGGTAGAAAGAGAACCCGGCAAACAGGAACTGTTGTCTCACGAAGAATTGTTCGAGAGGATGTATGACAAGCTTCCAAAAGAATTTTATTTTATGAGAGAGTTGCTGCTATCGGCACTTTGGCGCTCTCCCGAAAAATGGGGGCTTCAACCGGAAGTACATCAATAGACGAGCATGGTGAGTTTGCATAGGTTATTGTTTTCATTTTAGAGTTTGACAACAGGCAGCAGGTTACCACTGTTGCCTGTTCATTTTTAAATCCATCATCATGAGCAATTGGTTCACAGAGTTGTTTACCACCAACTCCATAGCCCAATCGGTATTAATATTTGGGCTCGTTATTTCTGTTGGCATCTGGCTGGGCCGTTTAAAAATTGGCGGTATTGCTCTAGGTGTTACCTGGGTGCTATTTACCGGCATGTTCCTCTCCTACCTGGGCATAACTGTAGATACCAATACAGAACATTTTCTAAAAGAATTTGGCCTGGTGCTATTTGTGTATGCCATCGGCCTGCAGGTAGGGCCCGGCTTTTTTGCCAGCTTAAAAAAGTATGCCCTAAACAACAACCTCCTTGCATTTATTGCCGTAGGGCTGGGCGTGGCCGTTACGATCATTTTATTTTTTGTTAGCCGCAATCACATCACCGTAATGGCTGGCATCATGAGTGGCGCAGTAACCAACACCCCTGGCCTTGCCGCGGCACAGGCGGCTGTGAGCGACCTTCACATTACCGGTACCGACAAATCTCTGATTACACTGGCGTATGCAGTCACCTACCCTTTAGGTGTTTTTGGCATCATTGCTTCTCTCCTGCTGCTCAAAAAAATATTCAGGATAAACCTCCACAGGGAGAGAGAATTACACAGAAGATTAAGCATCATCCGCTCCAACACACCAGTTTCTCATCATTTCAATTTAGAAAATAAGATGCTTATTGGCCAGCCTTTGATCAAACTGTTCGAGATGCTAAAAGAAAAAATCATCGTTTCCCGCATGTTGCACAAGGGTGCCATCATAACACCAACGCCGGATACTATACTAGCCGAAAATGACGTGCTGCTGATTGTAGCTTCTAAAAAAGAAAGCGAGCAGTTGAAATTGATTGTTGGCTCCTACAGTGCTTTAGATTTAAAAACTGCCGAAGACAGTACCCTCATAGCCAGAACGATTGTAGTCACAAAAAAATCTGTTACCCACCGGCGCCTGGGCGACCTGCCGGAACTAAACCAACAAAATTTTACCATGACAAGGTTGTACCGTGCCGGCATAGAAATGGTAACCCACGGCGATATTTATTTGCAACTGGGCGACCGGGTAAAAGTAGTAGGCACAGAAGCCGGCGTGGAAATAGTGTCCAAAGCTCTTGGCAATTCGCTCAAGAAATTAGAAAGCCCCGATTTGGCTCCTATATTTATTGGCATCGTACTGGGCGTTATTTTGGGAAGCATACCATTTCATTTTCCAGGCATGCCGGTAGCGGTTAAAATTGGTATGGCTGGCGGGCCACTGATTGTGGCATTATTACTGAGTCGCTTCGGCAATAAATTTTATTTGACCAACTATACCACCAACAGTGCCAACCTGATGATCAGAGAACTGGGGATCTGTTTATTTTTAGCCAGTGTGGGTCTTAGTAGTGGCAAGAATTTATCTGTAGCATTTTCTGATGGGCGTGGTTTCACCTGGATGTTGATGGGCGTGGCGGTTACGGTAATTCCTTTACTACTAACGGGTATTATTGCACGCAAATATTTCAAAAAAACCTATTTCGAAATTTGTGGTTTGCTGGCGGGAGCCTCCACCGATCCTCCGGCCCTGGCATTTGCTACAAAGCTGGCCGGCAGCGATATTCCGTCTATCACTTATGCCACGGTGTACCCAATGACCATGATACTGCGCATTGTAGGTGCACAGTTGCTCATCCTACTGTTCAGCTAACCCTGGCTTGAAAAAATGAAAAAAACTATTCAGATATTGATGTTGCTCCTCCTACTTTTCAAAACATCGGCCGGGCAGGCGCCGCAAAAGCAGGTAACCCACCATACCTACACCTGGGTGAGCATCAACAGCAATTTGAACCGGGATGCGCACTGGTTTGTAATGGCCGATTTGCACCTGCGGGAAAATGATTTCTTTGCTTCCAACTCGTTTATGTTTGCCCGGCTGGGCATTGGCTACCGCTGGCGGGAGCAACTTTCTTTAGCAGCAGGCTATGCTAACTTGCTGCAGCCTCCAGCATCCATAGGCGAAGGAGATCGGCCTGATGAGCACCGGGTTTTTCAGCAGGCAGTCTTATCTACCCGGTATAAAAAAATAGCCATGCTGCAACGCTTGCGCAACGAACAGCGCTGGCAATCTGTTCTGGTTAATGGCACCAAAACAGGTCGTACAAAGTTTAGCAACCGCATACGCTACCTCCTGAGTTTCACCATCCCTGTGAGCAAGAATAAGTGGTACCCACAGGCAGTGGTTGCGGATGAATGTATGTTGCAGTTTGGCCCTCATGTAGTGTACAATACTTTTGATCAAAACAGAATCTTCCTCGGCATCAAGCAGACCCTTGGTAAGGGCTTGTCTTTTGATGCAGGTTATACGAGCGTCTTTCAACAAAAGGAAAGTGAGCATTACATACAGGGTAATGTGTACAGGCTTTTTTTTTATTACAACGGGCCTGCTAAAAAGAAATAATGGAACAAAATAATTTTTTGCCAGTGGCTACAAAAGTTATCTTGCGCCTAAATATAGATGGCAACAGAAACGATTAAAATTTACACAGATGGTGCAGCCCGGGGCAATCCCGGGCCAGGTGGTTACGGAGCCATCCTGATGTGGAACCATCATCGCAAAGAATTATCCGAAGGCTACCGCCACACCACCAACAACCGCATGGAATTATTAGCGGTGATCAAGGCATTGGAAGCACTCAAAACCTCCGACCTGCCGGTGCACATCTATTCAGACAGTCAATATGTGGTAAGAGCCATTAGCGAAGGTTGGCTGAACACATGGATCAAAACAAATTTTAAAGGCGATAAAAAAAACCCTGATCTCTGGAAGCTGTATCACAAAACTGCCCAGTCTTTTAAGATCAGCATGTTTTGGGTAAAAGGTCATGCTACGAACCCTTACAACAATCGCTGCGATGAACTTGCCACTGCTGCGGCAGATGGTAAAGGTTTGTTGGTAGATGATTGGTATGAGGAAAATGTGGGTAGGGGAAGTGAAAGGTGAAAGGTGAAAGGTGAAAGGTCGCGGCACTCAACGGATTGCCAGATCGCAATTGTTCACCAGCCGATTTCATGAAAGCTTCAAAATCAAATTTTTCCTTTTCCATCGTATGTCAATTTAATAAATTGAAAATTGACACACTTTATTAAGCATACTCTTGAACATTGAACGTTGAACCTTTGAACCATTGAACGTTGAACCTTTGAACCATTTAACGTTGAACCCTTAAACGTTGAACCCTTAAACCCTCCCACCCCTACAGATACACATCTTCTATTAAAAAATATTCTACTTCATTTTGGATGATAGTGATGGCTAAAATATCAAACTGCAGTTGCAGCCATCCCGGGTTTTGATACATGAATTCTTCCGCTGCATTAATAAGCGTTTGCATTTTCTTCTTGTCCATATTTTCTTCAGGGTAGCCAAACCTGTCGGAAGTTCTTGTTTTTACTTCAATAATATGCAGCCGCTTGTTTTTGCTGGCAATGATATCAACCTCCCAGTTTCCATGCCGCCAGTTTTTGTGGAGGATGTTATATCCCCTCTCTGCCAGGTACGGTATAGCCAACTGCTCTCCATCCCTGCCTGTTTGGTTGTGCCTGGCCATATCTTAAAGTTACTAAATATCATTTGCGGCACCAGCCATAAATAAAGTATTCGCTGCTCTTTATAAAAGCTTTATTGCCTACTTTTGCCACTAAATAATCTATTTAGATGAAACAAAGAACTACACTTGTTTTGATTGCAGTAGCTATGGTGCTGGCAGCAGCCCTGAGCCGCATAGCTTTTTATCCTTTAAATTTTAGCCCGGTCATTGCAATGGCGTTGTTTGCAGGAGCAGTGATTAAAGACAAAAAGCTTGCGTTTATATTGCCGCTGGCCGCCATGTTTTTATCTGATTTGTTATTTGAGCTAACCAATATTGCCCCGGGTTTTTGGGGCTGGGGCCAGCTCATCGGTTACGGTATTTTTGCATTGATTAGTGTGTTGGGTTTTAGCCTTAAAAAAATTAATGTGTTGAATGTGGCTGGTTTTTCTATTGCATCGTCGCTTATTTTCTTTTTCCTTAGCAACAGCAGTGTTTGGCTATTGAGTAAAAATTATTATGCACCCAACTTTACCGGCTGGGTAGAATGCCTGGCTGCCGGTATTCCATTTCTAAAAAATGGCATGGCTGCAGACCTGGTGTATAGTGCAGTTTTCTTTGGCGGTTTTGTTTTGCTGGAAAAATTTGCCTTTAAAAAATCATTGGCTTCCTAAAAAAGTTTTATCACATAAAAAGAAAGCCTCCGAAAAATGTTCGGAGGCTTTCTTTTTATGCCAACATTTTTGAATTGGATGGGAAAATTATTTGAAGCCGGGATGGCTTTACCTTCCTCAAACCAGCGTGAATCATCTTGGCTCGGCTTATAACTTCCCTACCCTTGCAATCATTTTTTCTACCATTTTAAAAGTGGCCGGGCAGTAATCTATATTTTGCTTGTGCACATGCGCATACTCTACCCACTTGCGCTTAGAAAGGTGTGGGAACCCGGCACAGTCAACAGGGCGTATTTCGTAAATAGAACATTTGTTATCATCCAGGTTTAAGAACTGGCATGGCTGATTTACATTCACAAGATCTGTGTTCTTCGATTTCTCCAGCCATTGCCTGGTAAACGCTTCGGGGGTTTGGTTAAAGTGTGCAGATATTCTTTTAAGGTCTTGCTTTGTAAAAGTTGGTGTCATTTTTTTACAGCAGTTGGCACAGCTAAGGCAATCTACTTCTGCCCAAACCTCCGGCTCTATCAGCGGCGTAAGTTTATCAATACCCCGTGGCGGGTTCTTTTCTGTTTTAGTTAAAAAGCTGCGGAACGATTTTCGGTAGTAGGATAATTTTTTTCTGAAAGAGCGAAAATTTACAGGCAACATACTGGGGGAGGTTGATTGAAAGTATTTAGGTTACGAAAATAATGTTTAATTATATTGTACAATCAACCAAAAAAATTAGTTGGCTAATATTATGTGGGAAGCTTATAAAAAGGGATACAAAGGCTGGCTGCAATTAGAAAAATCTTTGGCAGACAATTCTGTGGAGGCCTATGTGCATGATCTTGAAAAGCTCACCAGCTTCCTCGCAGAAACTAAGGAAGTAAAAACTCCGGCAGATCTTACCCTGAAACACCTCGAAGCTTTCGTACAATGGATTCATGAGATGGGAATGACGGTTGCATCGCAAGCCAGGATCATATCTGGGCTTAGAAGTTTTTACAAATACTGCCAGGTAGAACAGTTGGTAACGATCGACCCCACCATGATGCTGGAAGCTCCCAAAACAGCCCGTAAACTTCCCGATGTACTCAGCTTTGATGAAATAGAAAAAATCATTGCCAGCCTGGATCTTAGCAAGGCCGAAGGTGGCCGCAACAAAGCCATCTTTGAAACCATGTACAGCTGCGGCCTGCGGGTGAGCGAACTGGTAAACCTGCGGCTGAGTAACTTATTCCTGGATGTGGGTTTTATAAAAGTACTGGGCAAAGGCGATAAGGAAAGACTGGTGCCCATTGGGAGCGATGCTATAAAGTACATTCAGCTTTACCGAAATAACATACGCAATCATATAACCATACAAGCCGGAGAAGAAGACATCGTTTTCTTAAACCGGCGTGGGCACAGGCTCACCAGGGTGATGATTTTTTTAATCTTAAAAGAACTGGTGAAAAAGGCGGGTATCGAAAAAAATGTTTCGCCGCACACGTTTCGTCATTCCTTTGCTACACACCTGGTAGAGGGCGGTGCAGACTTAAGAGCGGTGCAGGAAATGCTCGGTCATGAAAGCATTACCACTACCGAAATTTATACGCACCTGGACAGGGAATTTCTTCGCAACACGCTGCAGCAATTTCATCCGGCTTTCAAGTGATGTATATTTTGTTTTATTTTTATTTAAAAAGAATATTTCATATTAGGCTAAAGCCCTTATCATTTTCTGTTTCTTCATCCCCGGTGTAATGACCTACCATATGGACACAAAAAATACAGGAACACGGATGACACTGATAATGAGGATTTTATTTTTGTTATGATTGTTTTACCAGATCAAATACAACAGTCTAAGATGGATGAACACAGATTTTCCTGCTTCGCAGGATTTTGGATTGCTGAAAAAATCCGAATTTTTCTGCAAAGCAGAAAATAATCTGTGTTCATCCGTTCACCCGTGTTATCCGTGTGCAAAAAACAATTTAACTAAATAGGAACTCTACATCTTCTTTGGTAAGTTGTTTTACAAACCCTTCATTATCCCCAATAAGGTTGTCGCTCAACTCTTTTTTATTTTGCTGCAGTTGTATGATTCTTTCTTCAATGGTATCCTTACAAATCATCTTATAGGCAAACACATTTTTTGTTTGACCAATACGATGGGTACGATCTATAGCCTGCTGTTGCACCGCATTGTTCCACCAGGGATCGAAAAGAAAAACATAATCTGCAGCAGTGAGGGTGAGGCCGGTATTACCAGCCATGAGGCTTATTAAAAATACGTTGGTGTTGTTGCCTGCTTCCTGGAAATCGGCCACCATAGCGGCTCTCTGCTTTACGGGTGTACTCCCATCTAACTGAAAAAATGAAATTCCTTTTTTAGTAAACGTGTCTGCAAGCAAATGCAGCATCTTAGCAAACTGCGAAAACACCAATACCTTGTGCGCTCCCAGGTTAGACAACTCTTCCAGCAGCATTTCTGTTTTCACAGAATGAAAAGTATCCTGCTCCTCCTCGGGCAACAACATGGGCGAACTGCACACTTGTTTCAGTTTCATGATACCCTGCAATACAGCAAGCTTGCTTTTACCAAGGCCATCTGCCTTGATATTTAAAAACAAATTCCCCCTTATGTTTTCTTTGATGCTGTCGTACAAATCTTTTTGTTCCATACCCATGTTGCACCATAAAACAGATTCCGTTTTTTCTGGTAGATCTTTGGCCACCTGCTCCTTGGTGCGACGCAAAATAAACGGAGCAGTAAGTTTTTGCAACATGGCTATTTTTTCCTCATTGCGGTCACGGTCTATGGCGTCTGCATACTCTTTCCTGAAAAATTCTTTGGTACCAAACATACCCGGCAACAAAAATTCAAGTTGTGCATAAAGATCAAACGTGTTGTTCATTACCGGGGTGCCACTCAGGGCTACCCTATGTACGATTTGCAGTTGGTAAATAGCACGTGTACTTTGCGCCGAAGGATTTTTTATGTGATGGCTTTCATCTACCACGCCTACCTCAAAAGTTACAGCGCACAGTTGCCCGATATCTGAGCGCATGGTACCGTAACTGGTAATGCATACGTCTGTTGTGGCGGGGCTAACCTGCTCCATGCTCCTACCCGCCCCGTGGTGCACGTACGTGCGCAAATGTGGTGCAAACTTTAGTATCTCCTGCTGCCAGTTGTAAATCAGGGAAGAAGGACACACAATGAGGGCAAGCGCCCCCGGGGCTTGCGCTAACCTGTCTGCAATAAAACAAATTGTTTGCAAGGTTTTACCAAGGCCCATATCATCTGCCAGGCAGGCGCCTGCATTTATTTCTGCCAAAAGTTTCAACCACTCAAAGCCCTTTTGCTGATAAGGCCGGAGACTTGCCTGAATGCTGTTTGGTATGGGATAAATTACAACAGCGGGGTCCTGCCACTGTTCCCACTTGTGCCACCACGCTTCGTTGATGCTAACTTTTAAAAACGAGTTGGTGCTGCTGTTTCTCTGCTGGCTGATGGCCAACCATTGCGGAATGGATAATTGCTGTTTGTCTACTTTACTGTGTTTAAGGATGGTAGCGTATGCATTCAGCCATTCTTCAGTAAGTATTCCCATACTTCCATCCTTTAACATCACTGCCTTTTGCCCGGCAATCAACATCTTTTGTAACTCAGCCAGCGATATGTTTTCCTGGCCGAAGTGCAGCGAAAAGTCTACAAGTAAAAGGCTGGCACTTGCCTGTTGCACTTCTAATTTCGTAGTTGGTTTATGTGCAGAATACCGGAAGTGGCTAAGCATATCCATCCCCACCATTTCTATATCCCTGTCCAGCAACTGGTGGTACACTTTTAAAAACCACTGTCTCTTTTGCGCTTCGGCAAAAGAGAGGTAATAGTACCCATTGTACTGGCTCACAAAGTTTGGGTGCAATGCCTCCAATTGTTTTTTAAAAGAGATTTCCATCTCTTTATTTCTTTTTATCAAAATGGCTTTACCCTTATTGCTGGTTTCAAAGTGTTGCTTAAATGCTCCTTCTACCAAATATCCATCGTATACAAATTGTGGCGTAAGCATCAAAAAAGATCCACTTATTTCGCTCAGGAAAACCCTTGGTTGAGGTTCCACTTCAATGCTGTCTATTTCAAATAAATTATTTCTTTGTACCGGGTAATCTTCTTCAAGCTTGCTTAAAATTATTTCTGCAAACAAAGCCGGTTCCCTGCTGTATTGCTGCGGGTTGTGCTTTTGCAACCACTCAATGGTCGAAAAATCTTTATTAGATAAAAGAAAATATTCATTTCTGCTCTGCAGCAAAAAATGAAACCGGGTAAAAGTGCTGAGCGGAAATAGGCTTTTGTTAATGGATAGCAATGTGTTGAGCTGAAGGTCGTCGCCTGCCTTTAAAACCTCAAATTGCAGCACTGGCTTAAATGGGCTAAAAGAGCAGGCCGAGGTAATGAAATGGCCATTGGCAGGGTTGGGTACCTGCTGATACCATTTGATCAATGCTGCAAAAGGTTTTAATAATTCAAACTGCTCCTGCACTTTGCGGGTGTAGGCCGGCAAATAAAACTGGTTGAGTAATACCCCGGATTTTTGCTGTTTAAATTTTTGTTTGATGCCTTCCTGTATTTGTAAAAGGCCATGGTTGGTTAAATTATACAACGCTCCTTTCGCCATAGTGGGGAGATCGCCAAAATATTTTTGCAGGTCAGTGTTTCCAACTTCTGAAACATCATATTTTACAGCCTGTGCGTCTTTGTAAATTTCAATAAGGGCTATAATATTTTTGGGGTCGGTAATGTGATGGGGAAATAACAGCAGCGCCGTTTTTTTGTCTTTTTGTTTTTGGGCCATAAACTACCTAATCTTTATAACCATAATGAGCATCTGCGGCCCGTGTGCATGTGAATAACGGAAACGGATTTTATTAACCGACATTGAGAAAGTCCTGGGGGAACTTTAAGATCAATGTTAACTGAAGGCCAAAACTATTGAAGGTACAGTGTGCTATTTTCAGACCCCGCAGGGTCTTTGCTTACACGCCGACGGTAATTTTTAAACATGCTTTGCCATTTTAATTTCAATACACCAACAATACCTTCTTTTACAATACCCTTGTTCATTTTACTGGCTCCCAGCTCACGATCAATAAAAGTGATGGGTACTTCTACGATTTTAAAACCGAGCTTCCATGCTGCA
>JANPJW010000405.1:0-3544 GCA_031425715.1 Chitinophagaceae bacterium
ATATCGTGGTAAAATAGCATCGTCCAATGTTCTTCCTGCGCTTGTTTCCACCATTGACTTCTAAGTTCCATAGCCTTTTTACCATCGTAGTCGTATTTAGCTACAAACCTGCTTTTCATTTGCTGCAGTTGTGGGGCCACGTCTGCGCCAAAAAAAATCACTTCTCCATCTTCCTCAATCCAAAATGCCATATGATGGGGAGCGTGTGCGCCGGTGGTTTCAAAACGAATTCCGTTTTCGATGCTGCCATTACCTTCTACAAAAACTACATTGTCTGCATGTTGTAAAATGGCAAATTCATCGGGAGTATAAGAAGGCCTTCCTTTTTCTACCGCAAACTGCAGTTCATCTTTGTTTACATAATACGTAGCCTGGGGAAAACTCATGCTTTGGTTGCGTAGCACTTTGTCTTCTTTGGCCACACCGCCTGCATGGTCTTTGTGCAAATGACTCAGCAGTACTTTAGTTACATCCATCGGGTTGATGCCATTGTCTGCCAGGTTTTGATGCAATTGCAAAATGCCATCGGCATTGCTAAATCCCAGCCCGGTATCCAACAGGATAATATCTGTTTTTGTAAGTACTACAAAGGGTTGTATCTCTACGAGCAGGCTGCCTAACGGGCGCTGCTGAATATCATCCGTAGCTTTATTAAAAGGAACAAAAACTTTTGTTTGATCGATGCTAAAAGCACCTTCGCTGAGTGGAATAATTTTCATAAAGTCCCCTGTCCCCTAAAGGGCTGATTTAGATTTCTGCTTTTTACAGAACCATTTACAAATAGGTTTGGCTGCAAAAATAGTTGAAAACCTCTTTAATATATTAGGGACTTAAAAGCCCCCTTCAGGGGGTTTGGGGGCCGTGGGTCTTTGGGTCACCCATCTCTACCTCAACACCATCTGCCTGTCCGCATCCAGTTTTACCATTATAAAAATAAGAATGGTAAAGGTTAGCAAGGAGGAACCTCCATAACTCATGAGTGGTAATGTGATGCCTATAACGGGTGCAAGCCCGATGGTCATGCCAATATTGATGGCAATGTGAAAAAATAGTATACCCGCTACCGAGTAAGCATATACCCGGCTAAAGGTACTTCGCTGCCGCTCTGCTATGAATACGATTCTAAGAAGCAGCGTGAGGTAGAGTAGCATCAATGCGGCGCAGCCAACAAAACCAAAATTTTCTCCCAGCGATGTAAAGATAAAATCTGTATGCTGCTCCGGCACAAAATCACCCTGGGTTTGGGTGCCTTTTAAAAATCCTTTCCCGAAAAAACCACCCGAACCAATGGCGATTTTCGATTGCTTTACATTGTAATTTTCTTTGTCGCCTTTTTTCTTTTTGGCGGCTGCTTCAGCACCAGGGTCATCAGTAGGAACTGCCTCTACAAATGGATTATCTCTTCCAACCAGGCTAAAAATTCTATCGGCCTGGTATTTTTGAAAAACAGATTTAAAAAGAAACGGAACTGCAACTCCTACAAACAAAGAACTGATAGCCCATACGCCCACAATAAAAACAAGCAAGCCACGATTCCTTTTTATTTTTCTCTTCATAAAGTACATCGTTGCTAAGGCTATTACGGCAAGGCCAATGAGCAGTGGCATGGTGGGCAACAGCAAAGTGATTACCAGCAATACACCTAGTGATGCACCTATGATGAGGTAACCTGCCGGCAAACCCTCCCTGTACATGGGCAGCAAAAAAGCGAAGTACACCAGGGCTAAGCCTGTTTCATTTTGCAGTATTGAAAAAACGATGGGTAAAAAACAAAGGCCGGCTGCAATGGCGTGTGAGCGTGTTTTGGTAAAATCTGTGCCCGGCTGTGCCAGGTATTTGGCAAGCGCCAGGGCAGTAAATATTTTACAGGTCTCCACAGGCTGTAGGTTCATAAAACCAAGCGGGATCCAACTACGGGAGCCATTTACATCTTTGCCCACTACAAAAGTAGCCATCATGAGTAACACCCCGAAGATGTACAGGATATTGGGTGTAGCTGTAAAAAATTTACTATCCGTAAGCAAAATAAAAATTGCCAGTATGGCGCTGATGCAAAGAAAAAGCATCTGCTTACTGTAATTTTTTTTAAAGGCAAACAGGCTTTGGAAAAACTGGTCGTTGCTTTTGAATTCCACAGAAAATATGCAAACCAGCCCGATGGTTACGATGATGGCATATAACCATATAACTACCCAGTCAATTCCTTTGGATATCATGGGATTTTGGTGAGACATAAGTTTGCTTTATAATTTAATTAGTTTGTTTTACTGGTGTCTGCGGTTACAGGCTTTTTCTTTTCGTTGGGCAAAATGGCACTGTTACGCACAGCAGCCGTATCGCCGGCAGGTTTGCTTTTTCCCGGCTTTTCCTTCTTAATCTTATCCAGGTCATCTGTTTCTACATCATCATTATCCAGGCCGGTAGTGTCTTTTACCATTCGTATATAGCCTTTTGCCATCAGGTATGCAGAGTCCCTTCGGTGCATGATTGAATCCCTCGCCCTTATCTCTTTTACCAACCTTGGCGGCAGCAGGTTCATCTTTGCAATTTGATCTGCCTTTGCATTTCTTTCTTTGCCCACGATAGAATCTTTCAAGTACTTTTCAATCATGAGCGAGGCTATAGGCGCTGCAGAGGTAGAACCAAAACCTGCATTTTCGCAAATAACAGCAATGGCTATACGGGGATTTTCACGGGGGGCAAAGGCGGCAAAAAACGCATGATCCTTTTGCTTTACTCCTTTATAGGAATTTTCTACCGTACCCGTTTTACCACACACAACTATGCCTGGCACCTGCGCATAACGGCCGGTACCACCATCCATTACGCCCTGCATACCATCGTGTACCTGCTCAAACAAACTATCAGGAATATTTAAAGCAACATTCCTTTTTTTGTAAGGGCTTAGTAAATTAAATTCATCGCCACTTTCGATAGAGTCTACGAGGTGCGGCGTAATGTACCATCCTTTGTTGGCCAGGTAAGCCATTTCATTGGCCACTTGTAAAATAGTTGTTTCTACCTCGCCCTGCCCGATACTCACAGAGCGGAAGGTGCAAAAATTCCAATGCCCTTCACCATAAATTTTGTTGTACGTTTTGGCAGTAGGTATGCTGCCACTTTTTTCTGATGGTAGATCTACTCCCAATTTTCTACCGAGGCCAAAGGCCCGCATATAAGCTGCCCATGCATTGAGACTACTATCTACGCTCGGATACTTGGGGTTGTTGATCACCCGTTGCATCACATTGGCAAAGTAGGTATTGCAACTGTGGGTGATGGCTCCTTTGAGTGCCCATACCCCAGGATCGAGGCAACGCATAGGTTTACCGCAACCGTAAAATGCTCCGCTGCACGAAAAATTGGTGGTGGAAGTAACCACACCCTCCTGCAAACCTATCAGCCCTTGTAAGGTCTTAAACGTAGAGCCCGGGGAATATTTGGCACCAATGGTACGGTTCAAAAATGGAATGCGGGGGTCTAACAACAACTCCGTGTAATGCTTTTTTCTTTCGGCACCGGTAAGGAGGCGGGGCTTGTAAGT
>JANPJW010000406.1:0-14784 GCA_031425715.1 Chitinophagaceae bacterium
AACTCTTCCACACGCTGCTCATCCGGAGTGATGGTTGCACATTTAATACCTACACCACAAGCTTTTATTGCATTAGCTGCATCTATTGTTACCTGGTCATTTGTTTCATCTCTATACTACATTCCCAAATAAAAATATTGAATTGTAACTTCCAGATATGGAAGTATCAATTTGTCTTTTATAAATTTCCAGATGATCCTTGTCATCTCATCGCCGTCCAGCTCTACCACCGGATTGTCTACTTTAATTTTTGCCATATTTATTTATTTTTCTTTTCTAATGTCAATTTATGTCTCTCACAAAAAATCTTTCACACAACGGGCGCAGCGAATACAAAGTAACGAAGTAAAACCTCTCTTTGTGTTCTTAGTAGACTTGGTCTCGTTGTGGGAAATTTTCACATAACGGGCGCAAAGTAAACAGAGAATACAAAGTAACGAAGTAAACCCTCTCTTTGTGTTCTTGGTATACGTGGTCTCGTTGTGAGAAACCTATAAACTGCTGCTTTTCTTCAATTGCGCATCCCCTGTAACCACGCCCATATTGGTTATAATCTCATCACCAAACTCGGTGGTCTTCAAAAGTGTGGCGCCCGTCATAAGGTTGTAAAAATCTATGGTAACTGTTTTGCGCATAATGGTTGCCTGTAGTGCGGTGGTAATAAGATCTGCAGCCTCCTTCATACCAATATACTCAAGTAGCATACAACCGCTCAAAATAACAGAAGAAGGGTTCATGCTATTGGTACCTGCAAATTTTGGCGCAGTGCCATGTGTAGCTTCAAATACAGCATAGCCTGTTGTATAATTGATATTAGCACCCGGTGCAATGCCTATACCGCCAACTTCTGCAGCCAGTGCATCAGAAATATAATCGCCGTTAAGGTTCAAAGTGGCCACCACCGAAAAGTCTTGTGGTGCTATTAATATTTGTTGCAAAAAATTATCGGCAATCATATCCTTCACCAATAATTTTCCTTCGTGTAAGGCTTTGCGTTGTACCTCGTTGGCATGTGCTTCGCCATGGTCTTTCTTTAATTGATCCCACTCGTCCCATGTAAAAGTTTGATCGCCAAACTCCTGGCGGGCCACTTCATAACCCCAGGTTTTAAAACCACCCTCGGTATATTTCATGATGTTTCCTTTGTGCACAAGCGTAACAGAAGGAAGATCATTTTCCAGTGCATGCTCAATGGCGGCACGCACAAGACGTTTGCTGCCTTCGTTGGAAACAGGTTTTACGCCATAACTCGAATCGCCGGGGAAACGGATATTTTTCACACCCATTTCCTCTATCAAAAATTTTTCAAATTTGTCTGCTTCAGTAGTTCCGGCTTTCCATTCTATGCCTGCATAAATGTCTTCCGTATTTTCCCTGAAAATAACCATGTCTACCAGCTCAGGATGTACTACGGGAGAGGGCACCCCTTTGAACCATTTAACGGGGCGAACGCAGGCATACAAATCAAGGTCCTGGCGCATGGCAACATTTAACGAACGAATGCCGCCGCCAATGGGCGTTGTGAGCGGCCCCTTAATGGATACGATGTAATCTTTTGCAATCTGCAAGGTTTCCGCCGGGAGCCATTCGCCGGTAAGCTTAAAAGATTTTTCACCGGCCAGCATTTCTTTCCATTCAATTTTCCTGGAACCATGGTAAGCTCTTTTTACGGCCGTATCAAACACCTTCTCGGCCACTTTCCAAATCTCTGGTCCAATGCCATCGCCTTCAATAAAAGGGATGGTAGGATTATTGGGAACTACCAGTTTACCATCTGCACCCATTGTAATTTTTTCTGCCATAATATTTTTTTTGGAGCCCGGCATTTGAAGCTTTTTGCATCTTCATTGGCGTCGCACTCTTGTACAATCGTTCTTTGCTGAACATTTTTACAGCCATATTCCGCTTCATTCATCACCTCTGTTATAAGAAGTTACAACGTAGCTGCTTTATTTTCTGTGGCGCAAAAGTACGAACTACCTCCAGTAGTTTTGTACCTCATTTATAAAAAACGCTCCTTTGGTAAAGGCAGCTTTTGGTGACTAAAACTCCCTATAAAATATGCAGATACCGGCCGTTGGTCCGATCCCTTACTGGAGCGCTCGCAACCTATATTGGGTGAAATACGCTCCGGGATTTGCTAAAAATTAAGGCTGCAGTTCAACCAGCCAGCATCCAGGTGAGCGTTGTATTTTTTGTAAAAATTAATGGCCGGCTCGTTCCAGTCCAACACCTGCCAGGCCATACCGCTGTACTTTTTTTCTTTACAAATGACTATCAGCTCATCAAACAACAAACCCCCAATACCCTTGCCACGCATGCTTTCCGTTATCAGTAAGTCTTCCAGGTATAGGCGCTGCCCTTTCCAGGTGCTGTAGCGGATGTAGTAGAGTGCAAACCCTATCACCACCCCTTCGTCCTCTGCCACCAATGCCCACCACACCGGTTTTTCTCCAAAGCCACTTTGTAGGAAATGATCAAATTGTACCGTTACTTCTTCGGGGGCTTTTTCATACAGGGCCAATTCATGAATGAGTTCCATCATGGCTGTGCAGTCCTCTTGTACTGCGTTGCGTATTAAAATGTTCATGCTGTTAGCTTTTGCTAAAAATAGGACTTATCCTCATTTAAACATGACTGCATAAAAAAAGGGTTAAGTAAAACTTAACCCCACAGGTTGTATTGTAATGTAATAGCTTTTAATTATGCTCTAAAATGGTAAGGGTAATACCGTAGGAGCCGTCAACAAAGCGGCCCGACTGTCCTGGTGTTGGGGGCTGGTATTCGCTGTGAAAAAAGCGTCGATAAATCAAGCCGATGCCTTTCGCATATTTTTCTACCCCATAATTAATTTCAGCATAGGAGGTACGGTCATTGGGGTTACCAATGATCTCATCCCGTTGGTCTACTTTCAGCGTGCTGTCAAAATTTAAGTTGCCCAGTTTAAGGGGCACGTTCACACTATCATAGGAATAATCCCAGTCGTCCAGGTATTTTATTTCAGAATTAATGGAGTAGGTGTCAATAAAAGAGTTCCCTTTCCAGCTATAAAAATCTCTGATAGGTGTTCTCAGTTTTAAAAACCGCATGTTGTTTTCTACAAACTCCAGCCCATTGCCTGTGTTGGTAGCCATAAAAGTCGCATCCGGTATCCATGGGTTGGCCGGAGTCTTGCGAATAAATCTTAAAATGCGATAGGCAGGGCGGCCGAGGTTGTCAGTAATTTGTGCATCTACCTGGTACTTTACCTGGTAGCTATTTACCTGGGCATTTTGGCCGAAGTTGGTATAAACGGCAGAGTCCAATTGGTATATAATGTATTTGCCCACAGTCAGCGGGCTGTAATCATCGATCGTTGCTGTTTGAAATGTTTCTGAAGACTTTTTGCAGGCATTTATAAAAAATGCCAGGGAAGCTATCATAACAAACAGGAATATTTTTTTCATAGAACCAAGTTACATTTTTATTGTAAGTAAGCGTAAGAACAGCCAATGGGACACAGGCCTTTTTCCTTATACCAACGGCAGGTTACGCTGTATAATGCCACCACCAATAACATCGTTGCCATCATAAAAAACAGCACTCTGCCCCGGGGCTACACCTTTTACATCTTCGTAGAAACGAACAGATATCCCATTTTCGTATGTAAACAGTTGGCTAAGTGCACCTTTATCTTTGTAGCGAATTTTTGTAAAAGCTTCCATCCCTTCGGTGATCCCCTCAAATTTCATCCAGTTCAAGCCCGTTACCTGCATTTCCATTCTGTTCAAATCATGTTCCTCACCTAGCACTACGGTATTGGTTTCCGGAATGATCTCTGTTACAAAAGCAGGTTTCCCCAGGGCTATATCCAGGCCTTTGCGTTGGCCTACGGTGTAAAACGGATACCCTTTGTGCGTACCCAAAATTTTGCCTTGTGGGTTCACAAAGTTGCCGCCAGCTACCCTTTCTTCCAGCCCCTCTACTTTGCGTTTTAGAAACCCACGATAGTCGTTGTCTGGCACAAAACATATTTCGTAGCTCTCGTTCTTTTTAGCAAGCTCAGGATAGCCAAAGTCATGCGCCATCTGGCGGATGGCTGTTTTGTGGTAGGTGCCCAATGGCAACAAGGTTCGTTTTAACAGGTCTTGCTGCAGGCCCCAAAGGGCATAGCTCTGATCTTTGCTATCGTCCAGTCCTTTACTTATAAAAAATCTTCCATTGGTATGTTGGTGCACCTGGGCATAATGGCCGGTTGCAATAAAATCACAACCCAGGGCATCTGCACGCTTGAGCAATGCCCTCCATTTGATATGTGTATTGCACATCACACATGGATTGGGTGTCCGGCCGGCGATATATTCATCCACAAAATTCTCAATCACAAAGTCGCCAAACTCATCTCGTATGTCTAAGATAAAGTGCGGAAAACCGTGTTCTACCGCTGCCATGCGTGCATCATTAAAACTATCCAGGTTGCAGCAGCCCGTTTCTTTTTTGCCGGTAGTGCCCACGGCGGTGGCATAATCCCATGTTTTCATGGTGATGCCTACTACTTCATAGCCTTCTTTATGAAGCATCAGAGCCGCCACGGTACTATCTATACCGCCGCTCATTGCCATCAATACTTTACCTTTTTTGCTCATATTATTTTTCCTGCGGCAAAGATACAAAAAACGGCTGGGGCAATGCAGCCGCGGATTTACGGATTTGGGCATTTATGTAGTAATCTCTAACCATTGGTTGTTTTTTGCATTTGTAAGTTTTTCGCTTCGGCAAAAGCCTTTCGACCATCGGGAAGTATGACCCGGTAATGTTTTCCGCTAAATGCTTCTGCCTGCAGGCTGGTACCTTTATCAAGGGTAATTATTGGCAGTTCCATAGAAATGTCTGCATATACCTTTGTTTGCCTGGAGGTTATCATGACCCGGCTAAGTACTTTATCTCCTGGCATTGTGGCCAAAGCTTTTGGGTTTTCTACAAAAGCCAGCGGGTTAATAGCTCCGCCAAAGGTATAAATACCAAAATGCAGGTGGGATGCGGTGGTCTTCGCATTGCCGGTGTTTCCGGTGAGGCCAATGATATCGCCGGCTTTTACCCGCTGCCCCATGGCCACCAATTGTTCATCTAAATGTGCATAGTAAACATTGTAGTTGCTTTTATCAGGCTGCAGGAAGATTACTTTCCCACCGAGGTTGTTTTCAGATACACTTGTTATATAACCGTCTGCTACCGCTACAGCAGGTGATTTGGCGGGAGCAAAAATATCGATGCCTTCGTGTTTGCGTGCACCGCCATCCCGGCCGACGCCCCAAAAACTGCCAATGTTACTCTTTACCGAGGCGGCAATAGGAAACATAAAAGAAGCGGCAGGCATTACCGTAATGCTATAGGTGCCATCAGATGATATTTGGGGTTGGTAACGTATAATGAGTTTTTCATCTTTGGTCGCAAGATATTCCACACGGTTACTGGTGGTATCTGCTGCAAGAATATATTCCAGTTTAGCACCTGCCGCAGAATCCGGCGCATGCCAAAGATCCATGTACACTGCATAGGGTTTGGGAGAGGTTTTGTTCAGTTGAACCAATAATTTTTGCCCACGTTTTACAGACACTTTTAAGGCAGTAGCGGTGTGATTATGGGCTGCAAATTTTCCTATTTCGCTATAGCTTGCGGGTATGCCCAGCGGATGGTTAAGGGAGTGTTCGGCTGCATCAAGCCATGCATTTACCGCTGGGTTATTTTTACCCGAGTCTTTTATCAACTTATCCTCGTATTTTTCCCTCACCGTTTTTTTGCTGAAGACGCCCGTGCTTAAAGGATTGCAGGATATTTGAACAAGGGCCAGGATTGAAAGGCCACAAAGGCCGGAGAAAAGTTTTGTCATTAATCCCAACTACGCAAATCCTACGCCGCCAAAATGTAAAGATTTATTAAAACGATCAGCCGTCGCCACACTTCGTTAAATCTCTCTTAATAACTTTTCAGCCTTTCCTCAAATGGAATTCACAGATTCACTTAATTTGCAGCAATGCAGCAATACCTCCAGCTTTTAAAACACATTAAAGAAACCGGAACAGACAAAAGCGATAGAACCGGTACCGGAACCCGCAGTGTGTTTGGATACCAAATGCGTTTTAACCTTGAAGATGGTTTTCCCCTGGTTACTACCAAAAAAACACATTTGAAAAGCATTATACACGAACTGCTCTGGTTTTTAAAGGGAGATACCAATATTGCCTACCTGAAAGAAAACAATGTAAAAATCTGGGATGAGTGGGCAGATGAAAATGGCGATCTCGGCCCGGTGTATGGCAAGCAATGGCGCAGTTGGGAGGGAGCAGGTGGCACAGAGATAGACCAGGTAGCTGATCTTATTCATCAATTAAAAACAAATCCCGATAGTCGCCGCCTCATCATCAGTGCCTGGAACGTAGCAGACTTGCCTAAAATGAAATTGATGCCCTGTCATTGTTTATTCCAGTTTTACACTTCGGCGCCGGGTGAAAACGGAAAAAGAAAATTAAGCTGCCAGTTATACCAGCGCTCTGCTGATGTATTTCTGGGTGTGCCATTCAACATAGCCTCGTATGCATTGTTTACGCTCATGGTTGCCCAGGTTTGCGATATGGCGCCTGGCGAATTTATTCACAGCTTTGGCGATGTACACTTATACAATAATCATTTTGAACAAGCAGACTTGCAACTTTCCAGAACCCCTTACGCCTTGCCTCAAATGAAAATTAATTCTGCAGTAACGGATATTTTCAGTTTTAGTTTCGAAGATTTTGAGCTGATAAATTATGAAAGTCATCCGGGCATTAAAGCTCCGGTAGCTGTATAATATCTGATTAAACCTGGTCTGATTTTAATTATACCTCTCTTCTTTATTGCCAGCGGAATCGTTGGTTTATTAGCGCATTCCGCTGATAATATATTTTTAGAGGATCGTTCGTTTGCCTGTAAATTAATTTAAGTTTCAGAATTAAACTAAGATGGCTTAATTTTATTACCAGCGGAATGTGGTTTTATTTTATACTTTCCGCTGGTAATAATTATCTTCTTTATGCAAAATATTATAATTGGCCGGGAAGAAGAGCAGGAAATGCTGGCCGAAATATTAAATAGAAATGGTGCAGATATGCTGGCAGTAACCGGTAGGCGCAGAGTTGGTAAAACCTATCTTATCAGAACATATTTTGCCGGTAAAATTCATTTTGAATTAAGCGGCATATTGAATGCCACGATGCAGCAGCAATTACAAAACTTTGAAATAGCCATGGGCAGCTTTGCTAAAAGAGCGTTGCGTAAAAGGTTGCCTGCCCTCAATTGGCTTGAGGCCTTTCAGCAATTAAGCCAACAACTAGACTACGTAAAGAGTAAGCAAAAATTAATTGTATTCATAGATGAGTTGCCCTGGTTGGATACACATCGATCAGGCTTTTTGCCCGCATTTGATTGGTTTTGGAATAGCTGGGCAGTGAAAAGAAATGTGCTCGTCATTATTTGTGGCTCTGCTTCTTCGTGGATGACGAGTAAGATCATAAATAACCGGGGAGGCCTCCATAATAGGGTGACCAAACGAATGCACTTGAGGCCCTTTACGCTGACGGAAACGGAGAGTTACCTTAAGTACAATGGCGTAAAGCTATCCCGCTACCAAGTGCTTCACCTGTATATGGCACTTGGCGGTATCCCGCATTATTTAAAAGAAATAAAGAAAGGGCAAAGTGCTGCGCAAAATATTAACCGCATCTGCTTTCAGAAGAACGGGTTGCTCGTAAATGAGTTTGACAACCTCTACAATGCTTTATTTACAAATGCAAGGCAGCACATCAGCATTATACAGGCAATGGCATCCAAAAACAAGGGGTTGTCCCGGGCAGAAATACTGGCTGCTACTAAACTGGCCGATGGAGGTACTTTTTCCAAATTACTGTTAGAGCTGGAACAATCAGATTTTATCTCCTCATATTTACCTTTTGATAAAATAAAAAAGGAAACTATTTACCGGGTTACCGATGAATATTCTTTGTTCTATCTCAAATTTATGCGCAGCAAGAAAAATGTAAACTGGTTACAGTTGGCCGCCACACCGGCTTACAAAGCATGGAGCGGGTATGCGTTTGAAAACATATGCATGAAGCACATAGAGAAGATTAAGCAGGCCCTTGGTATCGCAGCGGTTTATACAGAAACTTCCAGCATTTTTTATAAGGGAGATGCAAAAGATAAAGGGGCACAAATAGATATGCTGATAGACAGGCAGGATAATGTAATCAATGCCTGTGAAGCTAAATTTTATGATCAGCCCTTTACAATTTCAAAGGCTTATGCTAACGATCTGAGGAATAAACTCAGGGTTTTCCAGGAGAAAACAGCTACCCGTAAAACGTTGTTTTTAACCCTCATTACACCCTACGGGATTGTACAAAATCAGCACAGTATAGGTTTTGTACAGCAGGAAGTAATTGCAGATAATTTATTTTAACTCGTACTATTCTGATCGTTTTTTCGTTGTAGCTAAAGCCAAAGCTATTGTATGAAAAAACTTTACATATTTATCCTGCTACTTTTATGTTTTTACATCAGCTATGCACAACCTCTGAACGATACCACGGGCAAGCTCATTGAACAAAAAGATCATATTATCACTGGCGAAACCGTCATCAAAGTAGAAAACCTTGGAGCCCTCATTAATACAGAATACCCGGAAATGAGGCCCACAATTTCTGCCGACGGCAATTTATTGTTTTTTATCCGGCAGGGAGATCCCGCCAATGTGCAGTTCCAAACCGTACGCAATGCACAAGACATTTGGTACAGTACCAGGGACACAGCTGGTAACTGGAGTAAAGCCAAACACCTAAATGGCTCTGTAAATGCCTCCCATTTTAATGCGGTGTACTGGATATCCCCCGACTTAAATACCATTTTGCTAAAAGGAGCTTTCACCGAGGGGCAATACCTGGGCACAGGCGTAAGTATGATACGCCGCCTGCAAGACAACAGTTGGAGCCCGGCGCAAATGTTACGCATTCGTAATTTTCATAAGTTCGGCTATACCCAACAGTTAGGTGCCTCTATGGGGCAGGATGGTAAGACAATGTTGTTTTACATGACGGATAAAAAAGAAAGTTTTGACAACGATTTATACGTTTCATTTTTAGAAGGCGGTGATATTTGGACAGCACCGAAAAGCCTGGGTAAAAAAATTAACCTGCCCGACTACAATGAAATGAGCCCTTTTATTGCTGCAGATGGGCATACCCTTTATTTTAGTAGCGACCGCCCAGGTGGGCTCGGTGAAAACGATATTTGGATGAGCAAACGTTTGGATGATAGCTGGCAAAAATGGAGTGAACCGGTAAACATGGGAGCACCGATCAATACCGCAGGCAGTGAAGCGTTTTTTACCCTGGATGCTGGTGGCGAGTATGCCTACCTCACCAGTAGTGATGGAGCGTTTGGCGCCAGCGATATTGTGCGGATCAAATTATTGGAAAGAGAAAAGCCAGACCCTGTTGTATTGGTTACCGGCAATGTCTACAATGCCAAAACCAAAGAGCCACTGAGTGCATCGCTTATTTATGAAACGCTGCCGGATGGCACGCAGGTAGGTACGGGCACTTCCAATCATACAGATGGTGCTTTTAAAATGGTATTGCCCTACGATAAAAATTACAGCATTCGGGCTTCTGCCGACAAATTCTTTGCTATTTCTGAAAACCTGAATCTCGATTCGCTCATAAAGGCAGGCTACAAAGAAATTCACAAAGATCTTTACCTGGTGCCCATAGAAATTGGCCAGGTGTTTCGCCTGAACAATGTCTTCTTTGATTTTGATAAATATTTTTTACGACCAGAATCGTTTACAGAACTGAACAGGGTGGTGGCCTTCCTGAATGAATATCCCAATATTGAAATAGAAATGAGTGCTCATACTGATAGCAAGGGTGCCGATAATTATAATCTTACGCTAAGTGACAATAGGGCGAAATCTGTAATGGATTACATACTTTCTAAAGGCATACCCGCTTCCCGTATTGTGTCTAAAGGTTATGGCGAAACAAAACCTGTGGCTGCTAATGAGCAGGCAGATGGCACCGATAATGCAGAGGGACGTCAATTGAACCGAAGAGTAGAATTTACCATCATGAAGAATTAATCAATCATAGTATTTACTAACCCATCCCCATAATAAATAAGCCATGCGTATGGTGCATGGCTTATTTTATTAGACTTTCTCTTTAAAATTATTTGGCAGTTTTAGCAGGCCTTACTTCAATTTTACTGGGCAGTGTGCGGGGATTCATTTGCAAGAGGTCCAGCACCAATTCGCCAATGTCTTCTGGCTGTATTTTCCAGGCATCTGCCTCGGTAGGTGTATGATCGTTGAAATGAGTAGCCACCGAGCCGGGCATAATGGTAGAAACTTTTATTCCATATTTCCTGAGGTCGAGCATAATGGCCTGCGTAAAGCCTACCAGCCCAAACTTGCTGGCGTTGTATGCGGCGGCGGTCTCAAAAAAATTGGTGCCAGCCAGGCTAGCGATGGTGATAATATAACCCTCCGATTTTTTCAAAGAATCAATGCTTGCCTTTACGCTGTTGAACACTCCCGTAAGGTTGGTGTTGATGGTTTCGTGCCATTCCTTTTCTGTAATAACATCGATGGGGGCAAAGTGGCCCACACCCGCATTGGCCACCAACACATCGAGGCTTCCAAAATGCGCCGTCACTGCTTGTATGGCTTTGGTTTCATCTCCCATGGAACTTACATCAGATTGCAGGGCAAGCACATCGCCACCAAGTTTTGATGCGGCTGCTTGTGCGGCTTGCAGGCTGCGGCTGCTAATGGCCACTTTTGCCCCGTTGGCAAGCAATGTTTGTGCAATGCCAAAACCAATTCCTTTGCTTCCACCTGTTATGTAAACTACCTTATTGTGAAGTTGCTCTTTCATGATTTGTATTTTATGAAGATTAAAAATGTACCAAACATGGTATCATGGCAAAAGTACGAACCACAGGATCGAAAATGCATCTGATCTTAAAAACCATCACTATCTTTTTGCTTCCTGTTGTGTAATCGGGCTGCTTGCTTAATTTTACAACATGATTTCACTCATTGTAGCCGCTTCCACCAATAATGCGATAGGTAAAAACAACCAACTGCTCTGGCACTTACCCAAAGACCTGAAGTTTTTTAAGAACAGCACCTGGGGCTCTGTAGTAATTATGGGCCGAAAAACCTTTGAGAGTGTGAACAAGCCCTTGCCTGGAAGGCTGAACATTGTGGTTACGACCAATGCCGGGTGGAAGGCACCCGATACCCTCGTAGCCAGTGGCCTTCAGGAGGCCATAGATTTGGCAACGTCAGAAAATTTCAAAGAAATATTTATCATTGGCGGTGGCGAAATTTACCGGCAAGCCATATCGCTCGCCGATAAAATCTACATCACCAGGGTTCATGCAGTACTAGAGGGGGATGTTTTTTTTCCTGATATAGAAGAGGCTAACTGGGAGCTGGCTTCTAAAGAAGATTTTAAGGCTGACGAAAAACACGCTTACGACTTCAGTTTTGAAATTTGGAATAAAAAGGCCTCAGCATCCTTAGATTAGTTCAACTGCAGTTCCTCTACCATGTATTCAGCAACTCAATTAGCCCAAAAATATTTTAAATACTATTTGTCTGCCTCTAACGCCAAGGGCCATGGCGTGCATTCTCCTTTTGTGTTTGATTTTATAAAATTTGTAAAAAACGATTCTCGGGCTTACGAGTGTTATCCCAAAATAGAAGATTTGCGCAGGCAATTATTGCGTAGCAAGGCCTCCATAGAAGTAAGAGACTTTGGTGCTGGTTCTACCGTGCTCAAAACCAACCAAAGGGCTGTCTATAAAATGGCGCAATCTTCCCTAAAGCCTAAAAAATTTGCGCAACTTCTTTACAGGATTGTACAATATTACAAACCGCAAACAATATTGGAACTCGGTACATCCTTTGGTATTACAAGTGCTTACCTTGCCAGTGCAAATGCAGCGGCCACGCTGCATACGTTGGAAGGATCGCCAGCCATAGCTGCTATTGCCCGCAACCATTTTGCCAGCCTAGGCCTGCAAAACGTGCAGTTGACAGAGGGCGATTTTGCCGAAACTCTGGAGCCATTGCTAATCGATTTGCCTTTGGTAGACCTTGCTTTTATAGATGGGAATCACCGCAAGGAACCCACCCTCCAATATTTTCACTGCCTGTTGGCAAAAACCAATGAGCAATCCATATTAATTTTTGATGACATACATTGGAGCCAGGAAATGGAAGAAGCATGGGAGCAGATTAAATCAGACCCCAGGGTTACCCTTAGCATTGATCTTTTCTTTATAGGCCTGGTTTTTTTTAAAAAGGATTTTAGGGAAAAACAACATTACAGCATCCGATTTTAAATTCCCCTAACTTTGACGAGGTCCAATAAATCATCTACCCGAACAAACAATATCAATGCAGGAGCGTTGTACAACACGGGATAATTAAAACTAATACAACACATGATCATTGCTGTACTGAAAGAACCAGCTTTTGAACAACGGGTCTCTCTTTTACCAGAACATATAGCCACGCTTTTAAAATGGGGTACGCAGGTAATGATAGAAAGCGGTGCCGGAGAAAAAGCTGCTGCCAATGATGAAAAGTACGAGGAGGCAGGTGCCACCATTCATCCAAGAGAAGAAATACTGCAAAAAGCAACGATCGTGCTTTCCATCGAACCACTCAGCGATGTTGATATCAGTAACTGCAAGGCAAAAGTATTATTTGGTTTCTTTCAACCATTGTACAACGCTGCGCTCATACAATCATGGGCTCAAAAAGGCTTCAGCATTTTTAGTATAGATATGCTACCACGCACCACCCGTGCGCAAAGCATGGATGTGCTAAGCAGCCAGGCAAATATCGCAGGTTATAAAGCCGTGTTGCTGGCAGCCAATAAATTCCCCCGTTATTTCCCCATGTTCATGACGGCGGCCGGTAGCATTCCACCTGCAAAAATTCTGATCCTTGGTGCAGGTGTAGCGGGCCTGCAAGCTATTGCCACCGGCAAGCGTTTGGGAGCGGTGATAGAAGTTTTTGATACCCGCCCGGCAGTTAAGGAAGAAGTAATGAGCCTTGGTGCCAGGTTTGTAGAAGTAGAAGGAGCCGCAGATGCCAGCCAGGCAGGCGGTTACGCCGTGGAGCAAACAGCAGAATTTCTAGAAAAGCAAAAGGCGAGAATTGCGGAAAGTGTAGCCAAGTCGGATATCATTATTACCACAGCGCAGATTCCTGGTAAAAAAGCACCGATTCTTATTACAGACGAAATGATGCAGGCTATGAAAAATGGTTCTGTTATCATTGATATTGCTGCGGCTACAGGAGGCAATACTTCTCAAACTAAAAATGACGAAACTGTTCAATATCATGGCGTGAATATTATCGGCAATAGTCGCCTGCCGGGCGATATGCCCAGTGACGCCAGCAAATTGTATGGAAAAAATATGGTCAACTTTTTACAGTTGATCATAAGCAAAGAAGGCGAGCTAAATTTAAATTTTGAGGATGACCTGGTAAAAGGAACTTGTATTGCACATGACGGTATAGTTACCAACGACAGGGTTTTAGGAGTGATCAATAGTCAAAAGTCAATAGTCAATAGTCAATAAGTCAATAGCCGGTTGTGATGGTTTGAAAAATGACTAATGACCGCTGACCAATGACTCTTAATAAAGTAACAAATTATGGAAAGTTTACTCAAGTGGATTTCAGAAAATCAACAAGTGATTTACATCGTCATCCTCATGATTTTTGTGGGCATCGAAGTGATAGGCCGTGTACCAAGCGTACTGCACACGCCACTTATGAGTGGTGCCAATGCCATACATGGTGTGGTTGTAATTGGCGCTATCATCGTAATGGGCAAAGCAGAGCCACATGATTATTTAGCATTGGCCATGGGTTTTTTGGCAGTAATATTAGGCACTTTAAATGTCGTTGGTGGTTTTGTGGTAACTGATAGAATGTTGGAGATGTTTAAAAAGAAAAAATAATATCATACCAGTCACGCTGTTTATTTAGATAAGAATTTTATGAGCGAATACATACTCACGCTTTGCTACCTCGTAGCTTCGGTCACCTTCATACTGGGTTTAAAAATGTTGGCTAATCCTGTAACGGCCCGCAAAGGAAATTTAATTGCGGCAGCTGGTATGGCGCTGGCCATTTTTGGTACCATTTTCTTATACCAGGAAGAAGGTTTCAAGCTGGGTAATTATGCATGGATCTTTGGCGGCCTGATAATCGGTACTATTGCGGGTGCGGTGTCTGCCAAAAAAGTAAAGATGACGGCCATGCCAGAAATGGTGAGCATCTTCAATGGAATGGGTGGCGCCTGTGCGGCGCTTATTTCTGCCGCAGAATTTTACCATATTTATGAGGCGCACAAGGCTACACCTGAGGTAGCTTTTGCAGACATCGTTTCTGTAGGCACTTATCTTACCATTGTAGCTGGGGCCATCATTGGTACTATCTCTTATATTGGCAGCATCCTTGCCTGGGGCAAACTAAATGGCCGGGTAAAAGATTATTCTTTTAAAGGACAGCACATCGTAAACCTGGTTATTCTGGCAATGGTAATTGCTTGTGCAATCTGGGCGTACCAATCTACCATTGCAGATATTTATATACCCTTTTTGTTGATAGGTTTTTTTGCTTTTATTTATGGGGTATTGTTTGTAATGCCCATCGGTGGCGCCGATATGCCCGTGGTAATTTCT
>JANPJW010000407.1:0-1840 GCA_031425715.1 Chitinophagaceae bacterium
GACTCTTCAGTTTTACTTTACCCGATACACCTCCGGGCAAAGCAGGAACCAAAACTACCATAAGGGATATCGTGGGCCTGGATGCGCTGAGTTTATTAAAAAATAAAAATTTTCTGATATTTTTTATTGCCTCCATGCTTATCTGTATCCCATTGGCATTTTATTACCAGGAAACCAATAAGTTTTTGAATGAACTAAAAGTAAGCGGTGCTGCTGCCAAAATGAGCATCGGGCAAATGAGTGAAACGCTGTTCATGGTATTGATGCCTTTTTTCTTTGCCCGCTTTAACATCAAAAAGATGTTGTTGTTTGGTATGATAGCCTGGGTGCTGCGCTATTTACTGTTCGGTTTTGGAGACGCAGATACCGGCATCTGGATGTTGTACATCGGCATTGCCCTACACGGTATCTGTTACGACTTCTTTTTTGTAAGTGGCCAGATATATACGGATCAACAGGCTGGAGAAAAAAACCGATCTTCTGCCCAGGGTATGATTACGCTTGCAACGTATGGTGTGGGAATGTTGATAGGTTTTTGGTTTGCCGGAAGCATAAGTGAGTACTACAAAACCGCTGATGGTCATGACTGGAAGAGCATCTGGATGATACCTGCCGGTATTGCAGCTGCCATCACCATCTTGTTTTTACTTTTCTTTAAAGACGATAAGAAAGTAGTACAACCTTCTTAATATACTTCATCATGCAAAGAAGAGCAGCGCTTAAAAATATTGGATTAACCATGGCTGGTATGGGCACCATAGCGCAGGGCCTTGCTGCAAATAGTGAGTCAATGGCTACTATGAAATTAAAGCGAAACATTAACCATGCTGTGTGTAGGTGGACTTACGGTCATCTGAAGCTGGAAGCTTTGTGCAACGCTGCGCAAAAAATTGGCATTAAGGCAATCGATCTCGTGGGGCCAAAGGAATGGAATATCCTTAAAGATTTTGGCCTTGATTCCTCCATGTGCAACGGCGCAGAAATAAGCCTGGTAGAGGGCTGGAACAATAAGCAGAATCATACCAGCTTGATAAAAAATTACACAGAGCATATTGACCTGGTAGCAAAAGCGGGCTACAAAAACCTGATATGCTTTAGCGGTAACCGCAACGGGATGGATGACCAAACAGGTTTGAAAAACTGTGCCGAAGGATTAAAAAAAATAATGAGTTTAGCCGAAAAAAAGGGTGTGGTCATACAAATGGAACTCTTCAATAGTAAGATCGATCACAAAGACTACATGGCAGATAAAAGTGATTGGTCCATAGAACTCTGTAAAGAAATTGGCTCGCCTAATTTCAAACTATTGTACGATATTTATCACATGCAAATTAATGAGGGAGATGTGATTCGTACCATCCAAAATCATCATGAGTATTTTGGGCATTACCACACGGCGGGCGTGCCCGGAAGGCATGAAATTGATGACACACAAGAACTATTTTATCCCGCCATTATGCGGGCTATAGTTGAGACCGGGTATAAGGGTTATGTGGCGCAGGAATTTATTCCCACAGGCAAAACAGACCAGGATAAAATACTTGCCTTAAAGAAAGCTGTAAAAATTTGCGACGTACAATAGCCCGGTAATTTTAAACAAGAAATAAAAAAGTGAATATAAAATTTCAACTTACCACAATAGAAAATATCCAGGTTGCTTAATAGTTCTTTTTTCAACATAAACATCCTCTTCCCCGGGAGGGTACTTTCAAACTTTAAACTCCTGCAGGGGTGGAGCTAAAATTTTTCTTATGCCAGATAATAATTATGACGCCATTGTAATAGGCTCCGGAATTAGCGGAGGCTGGGCTGCCAAGGAACTTACCGAAAAAGGTTTGAA
>JANPJW010000408.1:0-4477 GCA_031425715.1 Chitinophagaceae bacterium
GTTAACGGCAGCGCCTGTAGACTGGTTGATAAATCTGTTGTTCAAATTGGCATTGAAAGAGTTTTTTGCATCATTAAAGTTTGCCGTGTAATTGATATTAAAATCTACGTATTCGCTGATGTTGCTGGCCAATACGATTCCTCCATTGTAAACATAGTTATCTGTTGTGGTAGTTGCATTGTTCACGAGGCCTGGTAATTTAGAATAGCTAAAGCCAGTGTTTACGTTCAGGGTTGTTTTAATGGCTTTGATAGGCATGCTGTAAGTAAAGAAACTGCGTAAGCTCTTATAACCATCCAGGTTTACGGGTTTGCTTAGCTGCGATCTTTCTTTGAGTACGATGCCTTGCTGAATAGTAGAATCCTGCGTAGGTATGAAGGTAGCGTTAGAAATATAGTTGTTGGCTGATTGTACAAACACATTTGCAAAAAAGCTTTTGCTGGTTTTGGAATTGGTGTAGGAGTAACGCCCGGCAATAAATTGCGAATTGCTTTGCTTCAAACCAGGGTTACCAGCACTCACCCGTAAAGGATTGTTTAGGTTCACCACATCCTGTAGTTGCGTAACAGAAGGAAAGTTTACAAACGACCTGAAGAACACCCGGATGTTGCTGGAGGGCGATATTTTTTTGCGCCACATAGCATTGGGTAAGAAATCTGAAAACGATTGATTTACTGAACTAACAGTAGGGAATGTGCGCTGACTTTCTAGTTTAGCAGTCTGAAAATTGATACCCACAGAGAACATATCATCTCTGTTCTTAGTCAGGCGATACGTTACACCGCCCCTGTTGGTTGTATTGGTATTGTCGAAGCGGTTAGATAAAGTATTGTCGAACTCTGAATATTTTTGACCGTCATAGTTAAAGGTCTGTTGATCAGCTTTGTTTTTTTGTATGCTTGGCGAGTACTCCAACTGCAGCTGTCCCTTTTTGCCCAAGGGTTCTGTATAGGTAGCGGTTGCATTGTAGGTTTCACCATTGGTGAGATTGTCTGAAAATTGGTTTTGAACAGAATCCTGTCCAATACCATTATTGTAGAAACGGTACAAAGCGTCTGTAATGGATTCCCCGGTATTTTTTGTGAAAGTCGTGTTCAGGCCCAAAGAAATAGAACGGCCCTTTTTTGCAAAAGAGTGGCGGTACATGATGTTATTTCTAATGTTGTATCCATTTCTGTCTGCCATCGACCGCACGATTGAATTGCTAACAGAGTCAGATAATCCACGATAATTTTGCACATCGTTGAAGCCATTAGAATTGTTACCCTGGAAGCTTACGTTCGGTATTATAAATATGCTGTTGTTAGAATCTATTTTATACTCCAACCGCATGTTAAACCGGTGGTTGTAATTATCGGTCGTTAAGTTACCTGCCTCTTTCGTAAATAAATTATTTCCGTCCCGGGTAAAGGTCTCCGTATTTACCACAGACTGGTTGGTGTTTTTGCTGTTGTTGTAAAAATAGCTTGCCGTAACGTCTAATTTAGGGCCATACTTGTTGCTAAAATTAATGCCTATTGCATCGGTCTTGCTAATGCCACGGGATTGACCAACTGAAAAATTATCGTTTCCGCCCCAGCCCCCCCAGCCGCCGCCGCCACCTCCGCCGCCAGGGTTGCCACCGCGGCCACCACTGCTGGTAAGACCCAGCAGATCCTGTGAACCAAAATTCTGTTGGTTGATGTTGTTGAAATTACCTACAAATGAAAGACGTCTGTCCCCTTTAAAAAAACTAACATTACCACCGGCAGCATAGCGCTCATCTGTGCCATAGCCAGCATATATACGACCGAACTGGCCATTCTTAAGGCCTGATTTTGTTACTACATTAATGGCTTTGGTGGAGTTACCATCATCAACCCCGGTTAACTGCGCCTGGTCGCTCAGGCGGTCAAACACCTGAATTTTATCTACCACCTGCGAAGGAAGATTCTTTAGCGCTGCCGTAGCATCGTCACCAAAAAAATCTTTGCCATCGATGGTTACTTTTCTTACCTGCTCGCCCTGTGCAGTTACCGTACCATCTTTTGCTACAGTAATACCCGGCATTTTTTTGATGAGGTCTTCAACCGTTGCATCGGGGTTTACTTTGTATTGGCTGGCGCTGAACTGCGAAGTATCCCCTTTTTGAATAACGGCAGTGGCTCTTCCCACAACAGTTACAGCGGCCAGGTCTTTTCCTTGCTTGTTCAGTTTAATGGTACCGAGATCCCTGCTTGCATTTTCTTTTAGTGTTATGAAAGAGAGGTATTCCTGGTAACTCAAGCTGGTTACCTTCACTATAAAGCTGTCGTTGGCAAGGCTTCCAAATTCAAAAAATCCGGTGGCATCAGCTACCGTATTTTTTAAAATACTGCTGTCTTTTTGTAATAACAGGCTAATGGTAGCCCCGGCAAGGGCTGTCTTGTCGGTTCCATCGGTCACAATACCCTTGATAGAAGCTGTTTGAGCAAAACCCGATAAAGAAAGGGCACTCATCACAATAATCGCTAAAGCTGATCTGAACATAAAAAAATTCGTTTGCCAGTTAGACGCCAAACGATGACTGAAACAGGCGCATTAAAAAAATTATTTTTGTTAAAGTCGTTTAACATAAAAGTTGTGGCATTAATTGCCATATTACCGCTAAATTGCAACCCTGAAATTTTTAAACAATTAATCTATTGATATGAGTTATAATAAGATGGTTTCCGTAACAGGTTTGGGTGGTTTGTACGAATTAATTTCGTCTAAAGCAGACGGTGGCCTCGTGCGCTCTTTGGAAGATAAGTCTACCAAGTTTGTGAGCAACCGGGTACACCAGTTTTCGCACCTGGAAAGTATTGAAGTGTACACCACGGCCGATAATGTGAACCTGGTAGATGTTTTTACGGCCATGCAAGCGAGTAAAGAAGCTTTGCCAGATGGCAAAGCAGATGGCAAAGCCATTAAAGCTTATTTTCAAAAAGTGTATCCTGATATGGACTTTGAAAGAGTTTATGGCAGCGATATGAAGAAAATGGTTAAATGGTTCGAAATATTAACCAAGGCCGGCATTGAAATCAAATTATCTGAAGCAAGCGAAGAAGGCGAAGACGCAGACGAAAAACCTGTGGTAGAAAAGAAAACAGCTAAAGCTACCGCAGCACCAAAATCTGCTGCCCCAAAAAATAACGCACCGGCAAAAAAAATAAATTCGCCAAGGAAGATGGCATAGAAGCTCAAAGGTGAAAGGTCAAAGGTGAAAGGTGAAGTCCGCAACGATTCATACCCAGCTTTGACCTTTTGCTTTTAGTTAGAATATGGCACGATGACCTTCTACCGTTGACCTTTCACCTTTAACCTTTCTCCCTATGTATTCCGCAGCAATTCAAAAAACGCCCCGCACTTTTCTTCCTGCCGATTTTGTTGTTACAGATTGGGCAAGCCTTGAGCCGTACTTTCAAAACCTTGTGGGTAGAGACCTGGCTGATAAGCCAGCGCTGGAACAATTTTTAAAAGACCTGAGTGAGTTGGAAGCAGTGGTGAGTGAAGACGCCTGCTGGCGCCAAATAAAAATGACCTGCGACACAGAAGACAAGGTATTGGAAGAAGCGTTTAATTTCTTTTGCATGGAAATTCAACCCAACATTCAACCCCTGCAGGATGCACTCAATAAAAAACTCCTGGCATCACCGGCATTAAAAGAACTGAATGCAGCCGATTATGAAACTTACCTGCGTAGCATTCGCAAAAGCATAGAACTTTTTAAAGAAGAAAATATACCACTACAGGCAGAAACGGCCGTGTTGCAACAACAGTTTGGGCAAATTACGGGAGCCATGATGGTGACTGTAAGAGGCGAGGAGTACACGTTGCAGAAGGCTGCTAAATTTTTAGAAAATGAAGACCGGTCCCTTCGGGAGGAAGTGTACCATAAAATACAGGAACGAAGGTTGCAGAATACGCCTCAGCTAAACGAGCTGTATGATAAGCTGGTAGCCCTGCGAGACAAAGAAGCCCATAATGCCGGCTTTGAAAATTATCGCGACTACCGTTTTAAGGATCTTGGCCGCTTTGATTACAGCAAAGAAGATTGCTTTCAATTTCATGCAGCCGTAAAGCAGCACGTGATGCCGCTGGTGAATGAAATTTATCAAAAGAAAAAAGAAAAATTAGGCCTGGACAGTTTGCGCCCCTGGGATATGGATGCAGAGCCGACAGGAACCAAACCCTTGCGCCCCTTTACCAACGGCGAAGATTTACTCACCAGGTCCATCGATTGTTTTAACCAGCTGCGGCCTTTCTTTGGAGAGTGCCTGCAAAAAATGAAGGAACTCAATCACCTGGATTTGGAAAGCCGCAAGGGCAAAGCTCCCGGCGGCTACAACTGCCCGCTGGCAGAAAGTGGAGCACCTTTTATATTTATGAATGCGGCCGGCCAAATGAATGATGTAACTACCATGTTGCATGAAGGCGGGCATGCGGTACATTCTTTTTTGGCACACCCGCTTTCCCT
>JANPJW010000409.1:0-5144 GCA_031425715.1 Chitinophagaceae bacterium
ATCGGGTAGGTTCGACAAAAACGAAAACTTCGATGGTCGTGTTACACCAAGAATTACCGCATTGTACAAGGTAGCGGAGAACAACAATATCCGTTTGTCTTATCAAACGGCTTATCGTTTCCCTTCTACACAGCAGCAGTGGATCAATCTTGACCTGGTTTCTTATAAACTCATAGGCGGTAACAAAGATTTTATTGACCATTATAACTTTGATACCAATCCTGCGTACCTGAGAGATCAATTAAAAAATGGCCAACAGGTAAGATATGAGTTCCCGGCACAAAAGCCAGAAGCTCTGTCTTCTTTTGAGCTAGGTTACAAAGGTTTGCTGATGGATTCTAAATTGCTGATTGACATGTACGGTTACTATGGTAACTATACCAACTTCACTGGTCGTGTGGTGGTAGCACAATCTAAGTCTGGCAGTCCGATTGCCCAGGCAGATGCTGATACTGGTCAGATCTATTCCGTTCCGATCAACTCTCCGGAGAAAATCAAAACTTACGGCTTTGGTATTGGTATGGACTACAGGTTGCCAGCCAACTTCACATTAAGTTTAAACCTTGCTTCAGACAACCTAACAGATGTACCAACAGGATTGATTGCATCTTTCAACTCTCCACAGTATAAGTTGAACGCATCGGTAGGTAACAGTGGTTTTGGTAGAGCAAAGCGTCTAGGCTTTAACGTGGCATACAGGTGGCAAGATGCTTTCTTCTTCCAGAGTGACCTTGCTAACGGAAACCTACCTGCTGTGCAGACAGTAGATGCGCAAATTAGTTACAAGTTGCCGAGCACCAAATCAATTCTAAAAGTGGGGGCTAATAACCTGTTGAACCAATACTATTATAACGCCATTGGTAACTCTTTTGTAGGAGGTTTGTACTATGTTAGTTTTGGTTACAATATCTATTAATCCTTAGCCAGTATTTTTAAAATAAAATTTTTTAAGATGAACTCATTTATCAATAAATATAAAAACGGCGGCCTGCTTGTAGCAGTTGCCCTTATGGGTTTAACAGCCTGTAACAAAGAAGTGGAGCAGATACAACCGGTACCCGTTGCCCCGGTTATTTCCAGCGCAAAGGCTATAGGAGATACGCTTAAGCTTGGTATTGAAGACAGTTTGTTTTACAAGATGATTGTACGAGGCGGTCAGCTTAACTTGCTGAACGATAAAACGAAAACTTACACATTATTTTCTCCGAACAATGCTGCTGTGCGGCAGTTTATCAGTGGAGCAAGTGGAGGATTGATTCCGGCTAGTGGTGCGCCTGAGGCCGTATATGTTGGCTTTATCAATTCATCTCTGCCTGTAACTTCGGCAGCATCGGTTGTGCAATATCATATATTGCCGCAAGCCGTTACTGCTGCAGCCATATCTACAACCTTTCCTAACTTTCCTTACCCCACTTTCTTAAACCCAAGCCCGGCGGCAAGTGCCTTTCTAAGATTAGATGGTTATGTAAGCAGGAGAACCAACGGTGCCTGGTTAAACAACATTCCTGTTATTGTTGCAGATCGTTTGGCAGGTAATGGCGTCATTCACAGTATAGCTGCTGTGTCTGTACCGCCCAGTACTCTTTTATTAGATAGGATTAACAGCGATGCTGGTCTTACTTATTTAAGAGCTGCCATTCAGCGTGCTGATAGTGGCGCAGCGCCTGGTACATCTATACAATTTTTGTTGGGAACCCAATCCATAGCCCCAGGGTTAAATCTAACTTTGCTTGCACCTACAGATGCTGCTTTTATAGCTGCGCTCACTGTGCAAGCTACACCAGTTGTTTATGGCCAGATTTATCAGCAGGCATATGCGGCTGCCATTAGCGGAGGGGCAACCCCTGCAGAGGCGGCAGTAATTGCTACCAATGCTGCTACGGCCAATACGCCCGCACAAACCGCTTTATTGGTGGGGTCGCCTACTGTGTTTCAAAACCCAGCTTTGTTTCCTTTCTTAACAGCAACAGCAGTTAAGGGAATTCTGGCTTATCACTTGTTGTTTGGTCAGCGGGTATTTTCGCCCAATCTGCCTACTACGGCCACAACGGTTCGCACATTTTTGAACACGGTAGTTCCAACTCATCCGGGTATTACGGTGGCAGCTACTTTTACCGGTCCATTTGTTTCAGCTGCTACGGTTAAAGGTGTGGCTAATGCTACAGCTGCCAATATTCTGATCAACCCTTTTCCAGGCGGAAGCAGTGATCAGCATTATGTGAATGGTGTGTTGCATAAGATTGACCAGTTACTTTTTCCTCAATAACTTTATTATTGACTGATACTAAAACAGGCTTCCAAATGGAAGCCTGTTTTTATGTAAGAACAAATCTTTGTTATACGTTAAATCTGAAATGCATCACATCTCCATCTTTCACCAGGTATTCTTTTCCTTCAATTCTCAGGCGTCCATTATCTCTGCAGGCTGCTTCTGATCCGTAGCTTACGAAATCTTCGTATGCTATTACTTCTGCCTTGATAAACCCTTTCTCAAAATCTGTATGTATCACGCTGGCTGCCTGCGGCGCCTTCCAGCCATGGTGAATCGTCCAGGCTCTTACTTCCTGTACACCTGCGGTGAAGTAGGTGGAAAGATTCAGCAATTTATACGTACTGTGGATCAAACGGTCCAAAGCCGGCTCGGTCATTTTATATTCTTCCATAAACATGGCCTTGTCTTCCGGGCTTTCCAGTTCCGCTATTTGTGCTTCAATGGCGTTGGTCATGATGATCACTTCATTGCCTTCATGCTTTACCGCTTCTACCAATGCATCAGAAAATTTGTTGCCGGTGTGCATACTGGCTTCGTCTACATTGGCAACATACAAAACCGGTTTGTCGGTCAATAAAAAGAGGTCAGCCACGGCCGCTTTCTCTTCTTTGGTCAAACCCAGGCTGATGATGTTTTTACCTTTTTCCAAGTGCTCCTTGCAGCGAATAAGAATTTCATACTCGGCTTTCAATTTTGCATCACCGGTTTTAGATAATTTTTCGCTGCGGCTGGCTTTCTTGTCGATACTCTCCAGGTCTTTTAGTTGCAGTTCTGTTTCAATGATCTCTTTATCGCCCACTGGGTTGATCGGCCCCTCATCCCTCAAAATATTGTCATCTTCAAAACAGCGAATCACTTGTATGATGGCATCTACTTCCCTTATGTTGGCCAGGAATTTATTTCCCAGGCCTTCTCCTTTGCTGGCACCTCTTACGAGACCAGCTATGTCTACAATCTCTATTTGAGTAGGTACAACCCGCTCCGGCACCACCAGCTCTGCCAGTTTATTCAGCCTCGGGTCTGGAACGTTTACCAGGCCGGTATTGGGCTCAATCGTGCAAAAACGATAGTTGCTTGCTTGTGCCTTAGCGCTGTTGCTCACTGCGTTAAAAAGAGTAGATTTTCCTACGTTGGGTAGTCCCACGATGCCTGCTTGAAGAGCCATATCTGATTACTGATTTATGATGTATTGTAAATGCTGATGTTAGATGTTAGATGTCTTTAAAATCGGTCGCAAAGGTAAGCTTTAGGTTTAGATATTAATTGACGATAAAGTGCTATTTTCATCCCGGGAGAATTGTGCTCACAATGGCAAGGAACTGCCACATCATGGCCTGTTTCATATATCACAAATCTTATATCAGATATCAAAAAATCCACTATGGTTTTAAGCAGAATTTGGTCGGCATTTATCATCATTGCCATTTTTGTAGCTAGTATCAAGATGTTTAAAGGCGATGAAAAGATTTTTACCCGGATGGTAGTGGGCAAATCAACCGAAAAATACGACAGCGTTTATTACTATGGTCTTGGCTCGCCACAGAGCCAGCAACTTTCCCAGAATTATACGCAGTTTTTAAAAGAGTACGGATACCATAAAACTGATTCCCTTGCTCAGGCCACGGTGCTTCTTTCAGATAATCTTCAACCCGACTCTGTGCAAAAGTACAAGTCACTTGCTCCTGGCCTTAAAGTATACAATTATGTTTCGGTACAAAAACAACTGGTGCGCAAGGTGGATGGCGTGATTGAAACCGCTAAAAATGCTGTTGTAGATATCATCATTCCACTCATTGGTATTCTTGCCTTGTTTATGGGTTTCCTGAGCATTGCCGAAAAGGCAGGCGGCGTTCGGCTGTTGTCAAAAATCATATGGCCATTCTTCTCTAAAATTTTTCCTGACGTACCCAAAGGACACCCGGCCACTGGCCATATGATGATGAATTTTAGTGCCAACCTGCTTAATCTTGACAATGCCGCAACTCCTTTTGGTTTAAAAGCCATGGAAAGCCTGCAGGAGCTGAACCCCAATAAAGCTGTTGCCTCCAATGCCCAAATCATGTTTATGGCCTTACATGCCTCCGGCCTTACACTTATTCCCGTTACCATCATTGCTTTTCGCTCCGGCCTTGGTGCTCAAAACCCAACGGATATTTTCATTCCTTGCATGATTGCTACTTTTGCAGCTACCATGGCGGCCATGGTCATTGTTTCTGTTCGACAAAAAATAAACCTGTTGCAGCCAGCCATCCTCGCATGGGTAGGTGGTATATCGCTCGTTATAAGTTTGCTTGTAATGTATGTAAATAGTTTAGAAGCAACCTATGCCCAAACTTTTTCGAGCATTTTGAGCAATGGTATCATACTCTTTATTTTCTTCGCAATTGTAGTGGGTGCGATCTATAAAAAAATAGATGTGTTTGATGCATTTGTGGAGGGTGCCAAAGGTGGTTTTGAAACAGGCGTGCGCATCATTCCATACATCGTGGGTATGCTCATTGCTATCAGCATGCTGCGCACCAGTGGTACTTTTGATGTGATCATCAACGCCATGAAGACTTTATTTGCAGCGCTGGGAACAGACACCCGTTTTGTAGATGGACTGCCTACTGCCCTGATAAAACCTATGAGTGGGAGTGGAGCCAGGGGCATGATGTTGGATACGATGAAGACCTACGGCCCAGACAGTTTTGCAGGCAGGCTTTCCAGCATTTTACAAGGCAGCAGTGACACCACCTTCTATGTGATAGCTGTATATTTCGGCTCTATATCGGTAAAGAATACACGCTACGCTGTGGGTGCTATGTTGCTCGCCGATTTGGTGGGAGTAATCACTTCTATTATGTTGTGTTATTTCTTTTTTGGGTAGAAT
>JANPJW010000410.1:0-3051 GCA_031425715.1 Chitinophagaceae bacterium
TCAACGACGCTTACCCCGGGTGGGGGGGCTGGTGCAGACATTAATGAACTCATCAACATTTTTCGTTTCAGAAGAAACAAAAGACTCAAGGCTTTTCAACAAAGGCTGGAAAATGAAGAGCAGGAAAAGTACATTGACTACCGATTTAATAAAATATCTGTCGCTAGAGTAACCGGCCTCAGCGGCCCGGCCCTGGATACCTTCCTGGTATGGTATCGCCCGGATTACGATTTTGCACAAGCCAGCAGTGAATTGGTTTTTAACCAATACATCCTGAACGCCTCCTACCAGTTTAGAAAAATTATGCCCTTTGGCGAAGCCAAAAAAGAAGATTGACCAAGGCCGGTATCCTCGCCAACATGGAAGGCTTAAAAACACTTTTTTGACATCTTACCGGCAAGTACTATCTTTTGCATCCTTTACTAAAAACAGTTTGATTGCAAAAATTACGGGCACCTGGCAGTATGGTTAACATGTTACCAAAGCACCAGATATTGCGTCTGTTTTAAAATTTCTTTCATCCAATAATAAGCTGCGCCATAAGTAGCATCGTTTATGAAAAAAATCATCATCATCCTTCTTCTGCTACCCATAAAACCATGGGCCCAGACTTTTACGAACACCGAAATTAAGGGCTGGCAGCAGCAGGCTCAAAAAGTACACATCATACGGGATAACTGGGGCATTCCGCATATTTATGGAAAAACAGATGCCGATGCGGTGTTTGGGTTGTTGTATGCGCAATGCGAAGATGATTTTAAAAGAGTGGAGATGAACTACATTGAAAAACTCGGTCGCCTTGCAGAAGTAAATGGAGAAAAAGATATTTACAACGACCTCTATGTAAGATTGCTGATTGACAGCACCGATGCCATCAAAGATTTTAACAAAGCCCCGGCATGGCTCAAAAAACTATTGCATGCTTATGCCGATGGAATTAACTACTGGCTCTATAAAAATCCTGCCACGAAGCCGGCACTGCTCACCCGCTTTCAACCCTGGTATCCGTTGTTGTGGACGGATGGTAGCATTGGCGCTATTAGTACCGGCGGCATCAGCGAAGCAGAAGTGAAAAGTTTTTACAGCGGCAGCAACAATGCGTCTGCTTACAACCCCAAAAAATTTGAAGAGATCAGCACCGGCTCCAATGGCTTTGCGCTAGCCCCCTCCAAAACAGCCAGCGGCAAAGCTATCCTCTACATCAACCCACATGTAACGTTTTACTTTAGACCCGAAGTGCACATGGTGAGCGAAGAAGGCCTCAATGCCTATGGCGCTGTAACATGGGGCCAGTTTTTTATTTACCAGGGCTTTAATGAACATTGCGGATGGATGCATACGAGCAACAACGTAGATGTGGCCGATATGTACATTGAAAAAATAAAGCCTGCAAAACAAGGCTGGGTGTACGAATACAATCAGCAGGTGAAAAAAGTAACCACGAAGAAAATCAACGTCCGTTTTAAAAAAGACGGTAAACTCAGCGATAAAAATATTACCGCCATGTACACACAGCATGGCCCCGTAATGGCCAAACGAAATGGGCAATACCTGAGTGTACAATCGAGCAACAGGATGATGAATGGCTTGATACAAAGCTGGCAACGCACCAAGGCTAAAGGCCTGGAGGACTATACCAAAACCATGGCGCTTAAGGGCAACACCAGCAACAGCACCGTGTTTGCAGACAGTAAAGGAAACATCGCCTACTGGCATGGCAATTACATACCCATCCGGGATGCAAAATACAACTGGAGCCAACCCGTAGACGGCAGCACCCCTCAAACGGACTGGAAAGGATTGCATGAAGTAAAAGATATTGTACAGGCAATAAACCCTGCCACAGGCTGGATACAAAACTGCAACTCCACACCTTATTCCGTAAGTGGCAGCAGTAGCCCTCTCAAGAAAAATTATCCCAATTATATGGCGCCCGATGGTGAAAACTTTAGAGGCATCAATGCTGCCCGGGTGCTGACGAATGAAAGTAAATTCGATATTGATAAAACAATTGCTGCAGGTTATGATACCTACCTGGCCGCTTTTGAGGTACTCGTACCAGCTTTGGTAAATGCTTTCGAAAAAAATAGCACGGAGCCAAACAGCACATACGCTTTGTTGGCAGAACCGATTGCTATGCTCAAGAAATGGGATTACCGTGCGGGTGAAAACTCTGTAGCCACCACGCTTGCAGTAGAATGGGCGCAGTTGCTAAATGCTGATATCAGAAAAGTGTACATTGATGAAGAAGAACCAGACCAAGTAACTTTTACCAAACAATTTGCAGCCTCTGCCAAGGCAGAAACATTGTTGGCTCCGCTGGAAAAAGTAATCAACGATCTTCAAAAAAAACATGGGAGCTGGCAGGTGCCCTGGGGAAGCATCAACCGGTACCAGCGCATCAGCAACGACATCGATCAAAAATATGATGACGCAAAAGAAAGTTTTCCCGTACCATTTGCTTCAGGGTTATGGGGCATGTTGCCTTCTTATAACAGTCGCTATTTTGCGGGCACGCAGAAACGTTATGGTGTAAGCGGTAACAGTTTTGTATGCGCTGTAGAATTTGGCGAAAAGGTAAAAGCCAAATCATTGCTGGCTGGCGGCAACAGCGGCAACCCACAATCAAAACATTTTAAAGACCAATTGCTGATGTACACCAACGGGCAATTTAAAGACGTGTTATTTTACAAAGAAGATGTAATGAAGCACAAAGAAAAAGAGTATCACCCCGGAGAATAAAAACTATGAAAAGATTATGCACACTCATCCTGGCGTTGTTGCTACTTAAAAGTGCGGTGGCCCAGTTCGATGTAATTATCCGCAACGGAAAAATTATAGATGGTACCGGCAATAGTTGGTATCGTGCAGACATCGCCGTTAAAGACGGGAAAATAGTTTTTATTGGAAAAAATATTTCAGGCTCTGCTACCAAAATGATAGATGCTACCGGCTTGATAGTGGCACCGGGTTTTATTGATGTACACACGCATATTGAAGGAGATGAACTTGCCACGCCTACGGCAGATAATTTTATTTTCGATGGCGTTA
>JANPJW010000411.1:0-15675 GCA_031425715.1 Chitinophagaceae bacterium
CTCACTGTTTGCGAGGCGGCTATTGAAAATAGTAAATTAAAAAAACCCGTTTATTTGTTGATTACCAATTTTGTCATTTGCACTTCTGCTCCATTCTGAAGCCTGATATAGTACAAGCCATTGGAAAGTCTGCTAACGTCCAGCTTCCGGATGTTTTGACCTTCCTGCACGGGCTGTATGTTTCTTAAAACTACACTACCCATCTGGTTGATTACAGTTACTTCGGCAGTACCTGTTAGCTTAGAAGCAAATATCAGATTGGCTAAAGAACCTGCAGGGTTAGGTGTTACGGATAATTTTTCTCCGAAGCTAATCAGCGCATCAGCTGTTCTGCTAGCTGTACCCGTTGCTACCGTAAGCGTGTAACAAACAGTACTACTATTGGCTCCTCTATAACCGTACACCCTTGCATAGTATGTGCCGGCAGTATAGGTGCGTGTAATGGTTTCCACAGCGGTACCATTTTTTTGAGAAACAGCTAATTGGGTAGTGCCATTACTACTGTAAATACGCAAATCATAATCTGCAGGTAACGTACTCAGGGTAACGGTTGCAGAACCCCCGGTTGTAATCACAAATTTGTAATAGTCGTTATCAGTGGTTGTGTTAATTAAACCCTTTATATCGAGGTTTAGCGGAATGGTGGCGGCACCACTTGCGCTGCCATTGGTACTCACATCATAAATGCCGGGGCAACTTGAAGCAACTGCGGCTGTTGTAAACTGCGCCTGGCTGTAGCTACTGCTCACGCTAGCCGCACAATTTGTTCTTACCCTCCAGTCATATAAACTAGATGCTGCCAAACCTGCAATGGCTTCTGAAGTACTGGTGGTACCACTTACTTCATTGATCCAGGTAGATGATGAGGCAAGTTTATAGTCTACATCATAATTAAGCGCACCACTTACTGCAGACCAGCTTACGGTAGCACTACTGCTGCTGATAGCGGAAGCAGACAAACCTGCCGGAGCATTGCATGGAGCAGGAGCCGTGGTAGTGAATTGAGCCTGCACAAAATTGCCTGTTCCAGCAGTACAGGTTGCCCTCACCCTCCAATCATATAACGATCCTTGCGTAAGACCTGTAAGGTTTGCTGTAGTAGCAGTTTGCGCAGTGGTAAAACTCGTCCAGGTGCCAGATGAATTTAATTTATATTCTACTTCATAACTACTGGCATTTGCCACAGCACTCCAGCTAACCGTGGCGGAATTGTTGCCAATTGACGAAGCTGTTAAACCGGTGGCATCACCGCAGGTAATTGCTGCCCCTATCGTGAAGTTGGTATTACTGATATCGAAGAAAATATTGCCTACAGATTCAATTTTTATTCTGGCAGTAGTTGTTGCCGATGAGGGAATCACCAGGGATTCTGCACCATCGTTTGGAGTGCTTTCTGTAAGCACTGTAGGAAACGTAAGGCCACCGTCTGTGCTTAAAGAAATTTTCACGTTGGCACAACTCACCGGTGTGGCTGTGGTGTTGGCTACATTCCAGGTAACATTTTGGGTAGAGCCGCCCGACCATGTTACATTGCTGTTGGGAGCCGTTACTACAAAAGGTCCGGATGTGTTGCTTACGGTTACCACCGCATCTGTAAAGGCTGTTTGGCCAACCGTAACAGGAGCTACAGAGCTGTAAGCCCGGTTATCCCTAACCGTTACCCTAAAGTTTAACGTGCGACTTACAGAGCTCAGTGCTTCGATGTTTGCACCAGCATCACCACCCGCTAACGGTCCAGTTACATTCAGGCCCGCCAGTATGGTAGAGAGTCTTGGAAAAGTCCTGGTGCCGGTAGCGGTTGCAGGAAATGTTAACCAGTTCGGCCCGGTTGCCTTTGTAGGAGAAGCTACACTACCTGTTCCTGTTGTGGTAGAGTTGTCATTTTGTTCCCAGCAGTAAGTAAGCGGATCTCCGTTTGCATCCGTAGCAGAAGCGGTGAGTGCAAAGGGCGTGCTGATGGGTATGGTATAGTTGCTCACTGCCGCTATCACCGGGGCCGTATTATTGCCGGTAATATCTGTACTGATGGGGCAGGTTTTGGTGGCCAGGTTGGCCTGGATCTGCGCAATGGTTGCCTGGTGAAAAATATCGATTGAATGTGGCGCTACATCTTGTGCGGTTATTCCTGCATACCCCATGATCGTAATACCAGATCCTACTTCTTTATTTACACCAGTGCCTTCGTTGCTCATAGAAAAAGTGTGGTTGCCACCCAATTGGTGTCCTACTTCATGCGCTACATAATCAATGTCAAAATTATCTCCCTGCGGGATACCATCAGCCGGCGATGTAATACCTGAGCCTTTAGCAAGCGAATTACTGGTTGCGGGATTTACACATACACAACCAATACAACCGGCGTTTCCACCGCCACCTGATGCACCAAACATGTGGCCAATGTCGTAGTTGGCACTTCCAATAACATTGGTTAAGGTCTGTTGCAACTGCAAATTCCATTGGCTTAAAGTTGTGGAGTAGGGATCTGAAGCAGCAGCATAAAATATAACGGAAGTTGTATTGGCTATCAGGTTAAGGTGTAACGCAAGATCTCTTTCATAAATACCATTGCAGCGGGTAAGTGTAGCGTTAAAAGCAGCCAACACAAGGTTTACTTGTGAGGCGCTGGTTGCACCAAAAAAGTTTGCATATTCTGCATTGCAGGATTGTGCAAGACGCATGGTTTTTAAAGTACCTGAAGAACTGCCGGTGAGCTCAGCCGAAGGTACATTACGCAGTTTTAATTTAATGTCTCCAGCCATCTGCTTATCGTCTGTGCTGCAGGTCCAGGCAAGATTCCCTTTTTCTCTGCGAGACTTATACACCGAGTAAACTTTATGGTCGCTGGAATAGGGTTCAATAAATTCGTTGTCTTTATCTGTTCTAAAAACCATGGTCTGTATACCCTGTGGCGAAATACTCAATTTTAAAGTAGCATACTTATCTGTGATGCCTTTACCAGAGAAGGCCCTGATCTCCGGGAAGCGGGCTTGCAGGTCTGGCTCAAAGTTAGAAGCCTCCACCACTTCAAACTGTTCGATATTGCCGTCTGCATTGGGAAGAGAAATAATAGTGGAAGTTGCCGTAGGCTGTTTACCAACTACAGTAAATAATTTTTGCTGTATCGCCCTTGCATCTAAATCGAACAGTTTAAAAGCTGTAGGATAAGACTGCCTTGCAACAGCTTTATCTGTTTGGATAGTCGCCCTGCTCTTGGTATTGGCAGACCAAAAACGATCGCTCTGGGCAAACCCCAAAGTTGTAACCATTGCTAACAAGGTTAATAGTAAAACTTTTTTCATGAAGTAATTGGTTGTAGTGAAAAATGTATAGAGTAAATATAATCTTATAACCTTAACAAAAGTTTGGGATAGCCCAATTGTGGACAAATGCAAATTTTAAATGGATTAAACGAGTACCGGGGATCTTGCAACCGTTGGTTAATGACGATTGCCTGCAGCCCTTAATGGAAAAGAATGATTAGTTTGCTTTAGTAAAAAGTTCATCCCTTGCGTACGCAAGCCTAAACAATGTTGAATGAAAAAGATTTGTTTGTTGCTTAGTTTATTTATTTGCCTGGGAGCTGCAGCCCAAACTCCCGGCATGCAGCAGTTTTTGTCATTTGCAAAACCTGCCTTCAACCCAATTTTAAAAGCCGATACAAGTTTGATATTTTACGATTCGCTCAAAAAAGAAAATGTTAGATGGCAGCGGGCAGATGTTTTTAACCCGGCTGCCATTGTGAGAAAAGGAAAAGTATACCTGTTTACCCGCAGCGAAGACAATCCGGCTGCCGGCATTGGCGGGCGCACTTCCAGGATTGGCCTTGCCGTAAGCAGAGACGGGCTTCATTTTAAGCATTACAAGGCGCCGGTATTATACCCAAGGCAAGATGCATTTATGGAATACGATTACCCCGGCGGTTGCGAAGACCCTCGTGTGGTAGAAACAGAAGACGGCCATTACGTAATGGCTTACACGAGCTGGAATTACAAAACACCCAGGCTTTCTATAGCCATTTCTAAAGATCTGTTTAACTGGCAAAAGATGGGGCCTGCCTTTGCAGCCGCCTACGATGGTAAATACCTGGACATGGCATCGAAATCTGCCTCCATGATTACAACTATGAAAAAAGGTCGCCCGGTGCTGGCCAAAATAAATGGAAAATACTGGATGTACTGGGGCGAAGCTTTTGTAAACCTTGCCTGGAGCACCAACCTGTATGACTGGTATCCTATGCAAGATGAGGCCGGCAATTTGACAAGGGTGATAGAAACAAGGGCTGGCAAATTTGACAGTGATCTTACAGAGTGCGGCCCACCAGCAATCATAACAACGGAAGGAATTTTGCTTTTGTACAATGGCAAAAACGCCGGCAACGAAAGAGCAGATAAAGATTTGCCAAAGAACACTTACACTGTCGGCTATGTATTGTTGGATGCAAAGGATATGCAGACCGTCGTAAAAAGAGTAGATACCCCCATCTTAAAACCTACACTGCCACACGAAGTAACCGGGCAGTATAAAGCAGGTACGATCTTTTCTGAGGGCCTAGTGTATTTTAAAAAGAAATGGTTTTTGTATTACGGCACTGCTGATTCATTTGTAGGGGTAGCGGTGACTGAATAAGGTAATTATTAAAGTTGTAGTAAAACACACATTAACCTTTAAAAGCAATACTGAGGGAAACATATGTACACTAAAATCAGATTCTGGATCTCCCTCACTCCAGCCCCGGGTAGCTGGTTTGCAAAAAGCTGATTACTTCCTTATCGGCATTTCGCAATTTTTTGTACAAAGAAAAAAAACGGCCGGCATTGCTGTAATCATCCCGTAGTGCATAGGCAGCCACCAGTTGTGGATATGGCTCTGCCAGTTGAGGATCGGCTACCACCAGTTGTTCAAAATGCCGGATGGCCTCGTCGGGTTCTCCTTTCATGTTTAACACAAGGCCGCGGTAATAGTCAAGAAAAGGATCTTTGTTGATAAACGAATCTAATTTATTGATAGCACCCAGGGCTTGGTCAAGCTTTTGTTGATTAAGGTAAAGATCTATCATCATCAACTGAAAACCGGCATCATCTGCATACTTGATTTCTATTTTTTGCTGGTAGTCCAGGTATTGCTGACCGCCCAACTTGGATAGTATTTGCATGTAGCGTATTTCGTACAAGCGGTTGTTGCGAATATCATACGGCAACCTCTCAAACTCTGCTTTGGCAAATTCGTAGTTGGCATTTTTTAAATACCGGGAAATATTGGTGAGCCTGGTCTCCAATTGGTTGGCTATAGCCGATTGCCCATGGGTCGTAAACTTCTTCATCAGGTCTCCCACGGAAGCGCTTAGATTTTGGCCGGTGTTGTATAGGAAGATATCTGCAATACCCACCTGCTCCTTGAAATTAGTAAGCTCCATATCTAAATAGGTAAAACCGCCGCCATGTACCCGGTAAAGGATGTGTTGGATGCCTTCCTTTTCGTATTGCTTCACTTTTTTAAAACCCCCTTTGCCAGCCATTACCTCATAAATATTTTTTTCATAACTGTTACCAGCGATCATTTTCTTCATCTCGCTTTCGATGGCCGTCGATGGCTTCAGATCAACCGCTTGGTAAACCCTTTTCATAAAAACCGGAAGCATTATATTTTTCTCCAGGAAGTTTATCTTCATGTCTCTCACCTCGTTCTCTATAGCAATAGCAAATGCGGCGGCCTGATCTTTCGTAACCTTAGCCGGTTCGGTTGCACAGGAGCAGAGCAAAATGCTGCTTATAAAAATAAAGAAGAGGTATTGGGGGCGGAACATACAGTTGGTTTTGATGGGCGCTTAAAAGATAGGCTAAGGTATCTTAATTGTAATTGCAACACAGAGATTCTTTGAAGAAATATATTCTGTAGAGATTTTCACATTATTAACGCAGCACAAGATTTTACATTCACGCAGTCCATTTATATTCGTGTTTAAAATACTTCCCGCCTGCTGCAGTCATTCTTTAAATATATAGCCCGGCAATTTACAAATAGCAGCAACAAACAAAGACTGGGTTTGCTGGCGGCGCTACTATGTTTGTTGTTATTTTACGCTGCCTTGCCTTCAAAATTATTTCCGGCGCCTACTTCTTATGTGCTGGAAGATTCCCAGGGAGGGCTGCTAAATGCGAGCATTGCAGCAGATGGCCAATGGCGCTTTCCTTACAACAAAAAACTGCCCGATCATTTTGTAGATTGTATCACTGCGTTTGAAGACAAGCGCTTTTTTAAACACCCCGGGGTAGATGCCATTGCTTTTGTGCGGGCTGCAATAGCCAATACTACTGGTACATCCACCCAGGGTGGAAGCACGCTGAGCATGCAGGTAATACGTTTATCGCAGAAAAATAACCGGCGTACTATTTTTAATAAACTAAAGGAAAGCCTGCTGGCGCTAAGGCTAGAATGCTCCTATTCTAAAAAAGAAATACTGGCTTTGTATGCAAGCAATGCACCATTTGGTAGCAATGTGGTGGGGCTGGATGCCGCTGCCTGGCGGTATTTTGGGCGAAGCCCGCAGCAACTAAGTTGGGCCGAGATGGCTACATTGGCAGTACTGCCCAATGCACCTTCACTGGTGCACCCGGGGAAAAACAGGCAATTGCTGGTAGATAAAAGAAACCGGCTATTAGACAAACTAGTGCTGGCCGGAAAGCTAAGTACGGGCGATGCAGCATTGGCAAAGCTGGAAGATCTTCCGCTTAAACCGCTGCCCCTGCCGCAACTGGCCCCGCATCTTTTACAATTGTTTAAAAAAGAAAACAAACAACTTGCCCGCTCCACTAAACTTACCACAACCATCAATGGTACGCTGCAACAAAATGTTACCGCCATCATCAACCAGCACCAGGCTGTTTTAAAAAACAACGGCATCAATAATATTTGTGTCCTGGTACTAGATGTGGAAACCGGGAATACCCTGGCGTACATTGGCAATGTGTACCAACCACAAAATAAAGAATTGGAGAGCGATGTAGATGTGGTGCAGGCGCCCCGCAGCCCGGGCAGCGCATTGAAACCAATTCTATATGCAGCCATGCTAAGCGATGGCTTGCTGCTGCCCAACAGCCTGGTACCAGATATTCCCACACAAATAGGTGGATACAACCCACAAAATTTTGACCTTGGTTACGATGGCGCCATACCAGCACACCGGGCATTGGCCAGGAGTCTGAATGTGCCGGCAGTGCGACTTTTACAACAATACAAGTATCCACGCTTTTACGAATTACTACAGCAATACGGCATCACTACTTTAAAAAATCCGGCAGATTTTTATGGCTTGAGTTTGATACTTGGTGGCTGCGAAGTGAGCATGTGGGACCTTGCAGGCTTGTATGCTTCCCTCGCAAGAATCGTAAATCACCAGCAAAAAAATAAGGGTATTGTGGAAACAGCAGATGTGCATCCCGCCCGATACAGCAACGAAAAAATTGCGACTGCACCAAAAAGTAACATGCAACTGCCGCTGGATGCTACCTCTATTTACCACAGTTTTGAAGCTATGCAGGAAGTGATGCGCCCGGGCGAGGAGGGACTCTGGCAACAGTTCAGTTCGTCTAAAAAAATAGCCTGGAAAACCGGTACCAGCTTTGGCTTTAGAGATGGCTGGGCAGTGGGCGTTACACCCACAAATGTAGTGGCAGTGTGGGTGGGTAATACGGATGGCGAAGGAAGGGCCGGGCTGGTGGGTATAGAAACGGCGGCACCGGTGATGTTCGATATTTTTCGGCTATTGCCCAACGTTAGTTTGCCGGGTGCAGCCTCGGGATGGTTTAAAAGCCCGGCATACAACTACAGTTATGTGCCGGTTTGCCGCACTACTGGTTTTAGAGCAAACATAGATTGCCCGTTGGTAGATACTATGAAGATGCCGCCGCTTGCAGGCCGCAGCCCTTTGTGCCCTTATCACATCATTGTGCAACTGGACGAAAGCGGACAATACCGGGTAAATGATGGCTGCGAATCGCCGGGCAGAATGCTGCAACAGGCGTGGTTTGTATTACCCCCAACCATGGAGTTTTATTACAAACAGCGCAACCACGATTATAAGTTACTACCAGCCATGAAGCCGGGTTGCAACGATGTTGCCAGCGGCAGGCAAATGGAAATTATTTATCCGCAAGCGGGAATGAAAATATATGTGCCTTTGGAAATGGATGGAACCAAAGGCAAAACTATTTTTACTGCCACACATAAAAATAGCAACGCTAAAATATTCTGGAGTGTTGACGATAAATTTGCGGGCAGTACAGAAAGATACCATCAATTGGCTTTGAGCCCCGCACCCGGCACACACTCGCTGACCCTTACCGATGATAAGGGAAACAGTGTATCCCGCTCTTTCGAAATCATCCAGAAGTAATTAGCAGCATGCTGGTCAATAAGCTTTGTAAGATGAATGCTTTGGTGAAATATTCGATAATTTTGCGCCACCTCCACCTAAAAGATGTGGCAGGCATTCTTTTTCAATAAAAATGTTTCATGAAAAAACTCGTTCTTATTTGCCTGCTTAGTATTGGCAGCACAGCTGGCTTCTGCCAGGAAAAAAAATTATACAACCCCGAAGCGAATGCAGAAAAAGAGATAGCAGCAGCCATTGCAACTGCCAAAGCCCAGAAGAAATATGTACTCATACAGGCCGGTGGCAACTGGTGTAGCTGGTGCATTGAGTTTGCCCGGTTTGCAAAGGCCACCCCCAAAATAGATTCTGTTATGAATGCAAGTTTTGTGTGGTACCATTTAAACTGGAGCAAAGAAAATGAGAACAAGCCCATTTTTAAAAAATACGGCTATGCGCAACGTTTTGGCTTTCCTGTATTCATAGTTTTAAATGAAAAAGGAGAACGCCTACACACCCAAAACAGCGAATACCTGGAAGACGGAAAGAAAAGTTACAGCCCTTCTAAAGTGCAGGCTTTTTTGGAAATGTGGAGCCCAAGGGCGCTGAATCCTTTGATGTACAGTGAGTGACAAATTAATGGAGGCTGATAAAGTCACTGAGTCATTTGGCCAATTGTCATTATGTTTGTCTTAATTCTAACAGCGATTGCGACGACCGGCTGCCGATTGACCAAATGACTTATTGACCCAATGACTAATCAAAACCATCCCATTTAAAGGAACCCGCATGACCAATGCCCATAAATTTTTTGACCTGGTTAACCACCCTATTAAGTTCAGGTTATTCCTCCTCTCTAAATTACCCAGCGCATATTTTAGCGGTGTGAGGGTAAGGTATGTAGATGAAGAAAAAGCGGTGGTTTCGGTTCCCTATAAATGGTTTACCACTAACCCATTTAGGAGTACCTACTTTGCCTGCCTTAGCATGGCAGCCGAAATGAGCACCGGGGTTTTGGCCATGGCCCATACTTACCGGCAGTCACCATCCGTAAGCATGTTGGTATTAAAGCTCGAGGGCAACTTTATGAAAAAAGCTACCGGTGTTACAAGCTTCACCTGCGAAGATGGTCAGCTGGTAAAACAACTTGTAAGAGAAGCCTCGGCATCGGGCAAACCTGCTACCGCCGTTATGCGGTCTACCGGCAGGAACAAAGACGGAGACATTGTAGCAGAGTTTTCCATCACCTGGACCTTCAAAGCAAAAGCCAGCTAAAACCCCCTAACATTTCCTCCAAATGCAAATGTTGTAAATTGCGGCCTTATGTTACCACCTTCAGGCACATGAGGGTAATTTGCTACTGATACTTGTTGCCAGTGAGTAAATATATGTGTGCCAGTTTACCTACGAACTACCTGTAAAAATTTTAACCTATATGTCTACAGAACTCAGAAAAGAACAAGCTTTAGAATATCACGCCAAGGGACGCCCCGGAAAAATTGAAGTAATACCAACCAAGGAAGCCAAAACGCAAAGAGACCTCTCGCTGGCCTACTCTCCGGGTGTAGCTGCTCCTTGCCTGGAAATTGCCGCAAACCCCGAAAATGTTTATAAATACACTGCTAAAGGAAACCTTGTGGCCGTAATCAGCAACGGCACCGCAGTTTTGGGCCTGGGGGATATAGGCCCGGAAGCCAGTAAACCGGTGATGGAAGGAAAGGCGGTATTGTTCAAAATTTTTGCAGACATTGATGTATTTGATATTGAGATCAATGAAACTGATCCGGAAAAATTTGTGCAAATTGTAAAATCGCTGGAGCCCACTTTTGGTGGAATCAATCTGGAAGATATCAAAAGCCCCGAATGTTTTTACATAGAGCAGGAGCTAAAAAAAATATGCAACATACCGGTGATGCACGACGACCAACATGGCACCGCTATTATATCTGCCGCTGCCCTGCTGAACGCCCTGGAAATTCAAAAGAAAAAAATTGATAAAATAAAAATTGTGGTGAATGGCGCCGGAGCTGCCGCAATGGCCTGCATGCACCTATATGAATTGCTGGGAGCCAGGCACGCCAACTTTATGGTTTTTGACCGCCACGGTATTATTTACAAAGGGCGGGAAGATGTGGAAGAACAGAAGTTACCGTTTTGCGTAGATGCCAAATTCAAAGACTATGATCTTGCCAGGGCTATGAAAGATGCCGATGTGTTTTTGGGTTTGAGTGTAGGCAATGTAGTAACTCCTGAAATGATAAAAAGTATGGCCCGCAACCCCATCGTATTTGCCATGGCCAACCCCGATCCTGAAATTAGCTATGCGGCCGCAGTGGGCGCACGCAAGGACATCATCATGGCCACCGGCAGAAGCGATTTTCCTAACCAAGTTAACAATGTACTCGGCTTCCCTTACATCTTTAGAGGTGCTTTAGATGTAAGAGCCACCCAGATAAATGAAGCCATGAAGATGGCAGCAGTAAAAGCACTGGCAGCCCTTGCAAAATCAGGCGTTCCAGATGTAGTAAACCTTGCCTACAACGACAAGAATATTGCCTTTGGACCAAATTATATTATACCCAAACCTGTTGACCCCCGCCTCCTTTCTACGGTAGCACCGGCAGTTGCAAAAGCAGCTATCGCAAGTGGCGTGGCTCGAAAAATAATTACCGATTGGGATGCATACGAAATAGAGCTGAATCAACGGCTGGGTATGGATAACCAACTTAGCAGGGCCATAGGGGCCAAAGCAAGACAGGAGCCCAAGCGAATTGTTTTTGCCGATGCAGAAAACGTAAAAATTTTGAAGACAGCGCAGCTTGTGCTGGAAGAAAAAGTAGGTTATCCCATGTTGTTGGGCAATGAAAAAAACATCCGGGAACTTGCAGCGTTACAATCCATAGACCTGGAGGGTATACCCATCATAGACCCCAAGCATGAAGATACCCAAGAACTTAGAAAAGAGTTTGGAGAGTTATTTTTTGCAAAACGGCACCGTAAGGGGGTTAACAAATACGAAGCTCCAAAGGTAATGAGAGACCGCAACCACTTTGGCTGTATGATGGTAGAAACGGGCATGGCCGATTGTATGATAAGCGGCCTTAGCAGGAACTACCCGGATACCATCAAACCCGCCATACAAATCATTGGCACCGAACCCGGCGTGAATAAAGTTGCTGGCATGTACCTTTTGTTCACCAAAAAGGGTCCGCTCTTTTTAGCAGATACCACCGTCAACTTCAACCCCACCGCAGAGGAACTTGCCGAGATCACGCTGCTCGTAGCCAAAGAAGTTCGCAACTTTAATATCACTCCAAGAATAGCTATGCTGTCTTATTCTAACTTTGGCAGCAGCGATTCGCCAGAGGCCAACCTGGTGCGCAAAGCAAGGGAGATTGTAAAGCAAAAAGCACCCACACTCATTTGCGATGGAGAGATGCAAGGCATGATGGCGTTTAATAAAGATATTGTGAGAGAAAATTATCCTTTTACCGAAGTGTTGAAAGGAGATGTAAATACCCTCATTTTCCCGAACCTTGCTGCCGGTAACATTGCCTACAATTTGTTGCAGGAAGTAGGTGGGGCAGATAGTATTGGCCCTATCTTACTGGGATTGAACAAACCGGTACATGTATTGCAATTGGGAAGTTCTATCCGTAGTATATTTAACATGGCTATTGTAGCAGTAATTGACGCTCAGCAAAAATCAAAGTCAAATGCAGCGGAAGAAATTAAAAAAAGCAAATGGTGGAAGCGTTCAGAGAAGAAAACAACCGCAGCACCAGTCACCCTTAACCAGGTCAAATAATATTACATGAACTTTTTTACACATTTTGGGAAATACATGCTCATGTTCAATGGCATGTTTCGCAGACCTGAAAACTCCAAACTGTATTGGAAGGAGTTTATGCACCAGTGCTCCGATATTGGGATAAATTCCCTTGGCATCGTATCCATCATTTCTGTTTTTATGGGTGCAGTAAGTACAGTGCAAACGGCTTACCAGTTGGTTTCGCCTCTCATTGCCCGCACGGCCATTGCACAAATTGTAAGGGACACGGTTATACTGGAATTTGCACCCACGCTGGTATGTATTGTACTGGCTGGTGTGGTGGGTAGTAAGATTGCCAGCGAACTGGGCAACATGCGGGTAAGTGAGCAAATAGATGCTTTGGAAATTATGGGTATCAACACCAAGACCTACCTGATTATGCCAAAAATAGTTGCTGCTATTGTAACGATCCCGATGCTCGTTGTACTGGCCATGGTTCTTGGCATCCTTGGGGGGCGGATGGCAGGTGCTGCAGCAGGCATACTCTCTACCGATACTTTTGATCGTGGGCTGGCGCAGGGCTTCATGCCCTTCAACGTCATTTTCTCGTTGATTAAAGGTTATACTTTTGCATTTATCATCAGTTCTATACCTGCATTTTACGGCTACTACGTTAAAGGTGGTTCGTTGGAAATCGGCAGATCAAGTACAAAATCTGTGGTAGTAAGTTGCGTGGTTATTTTACTGGCAGATTATGTGCTGGCAGCGTTACTGTTGTAATGCCCCCTCCGCCCCCCTTGCCCCGAAGTATTTCGGGGTGAAGGGAACTGGGAATTTCGGTTTGCAAAATAATTTTTAAACCAGTTCTCTAGATATTATTAGAGACATAAAGCCCCTTTAGGGGTTGGGGAATATGATAGAATTTAAAAACATTAGAAAAAGTTTTGGTGATAAACTGGTGTTGGATGGAGTGAGCCATGTGATGGAAACCGGCAAAACCAACCTCATTATAGGTACCAGTGGCAGTGGCAAAACCGTTTTGCAAAAATGCCTTGTCGGATTGTTTGAACCAGATGAAGGGGAGATCATTTACGACGGTATCAGTTTTACGGACATGACCCAGGACGACCGGAAAATGTTGCGCCAGCAGGTGGGCATGCTGTTCCAGGGATCTGCCTTATTTGATAGTATGACCGTAGAAGAGAATGTAATGTTTCCCTTGAGCATGTTTACCCACGACACCCATGCTGTAAAAAAGAAGCGGGTAAATGAAGTGTTGGAAAGAGTAAACCTGGTGGGAAGTAATAAAAAATTTCCATCGGAGATAAGTGGTGGTATGAAAAAAAGAGTGGGCATTGCCCGGGCTATCGTGTTAAACCCAAAATATCTTTTTTGCGATGAACCCAACTCGGGCCTCGATCCGCAAACATCTATGGTGATAGACAAATTAATTAAAGAACTCACGATAGAATACAATACCACTACCATCATCAACACACATGATATGAACAGTGTAATGGAAATTGGAGACAATATTTTATACATGGCCGAAGGAAAAAAAGAATGGAGCGGCAACAGCAACGATATCATCTTCTCAAAAAATGAGCGCCTGAATGAGTTCATTTTTGCCTCGCAGTTTTTGCAGGATGCTAAAAACATGCGAATGATGCAGGCTGAGGGTACGGTAGATGAGGATGGTAATATTATAAAAAAATAACACTAACGGTTGCGCAGAAATGCAAGCAGCATGAAAATTTTTGAAAATGGCCCCAGCTTTAAAATAGGTTGGGGTATTTTTTTTTGAAAAGCCAGCATCTTAGAGACAGCCACCGGCAACTCCTCCTGCCATCCCGTAGCCACTATTGCTTCTTTTGTATGCACGCCCAGGTTCCTGAACATGCGCCAATAATAATCATACACCCATACATTTTTTAAAATATCAATGCCATGTTTTTGCAGCACATACATGCTCTCTGGCACCACTACTTCCTTTACATGTTTGGTGGTTTGTGTTACCTGCTCCTGCCCCAGCCCAATGTTTACCAGGTTGCCGGGTAGGTAAACAAAACTTTTCTTTTGAGTTTTAAGAAAACGGATATAGCCCTCAAAATCTACCAGCCACTTCAACTTTTCATCGTAAAATATTTCCGAATTGTTTCTTTGAAAAACTGCACTGGGCGGGCCAATAAAATTTCTTTTAAAAAGATTGTAGGGATCCTTACTCAACAGCCGGCGGTTGAGACTGCTGCAAAAAACAGGATCCATGTTGCCCGTATCCAGGTGCACGTTAAAAAAAGCAGAGAAACAAAAATCTACACCTGGGTTAGCTTCCAGGCAGTCGTAATATTCTTGCAGGGCCTCGTCGCAGGATAGCCAATCGTCATCATGAATTAATTTAATATAAGCGCCCTTGGCGTGCTGCATGGCATAATTCCAGTTGGCAGGAGTTCCTTTTGCCGGAACATTTTTTAGATAGGTAATGTTGAGTTGGCCCTTATATTCTTCTGCAATTTCCCATACGCTTTCATCCGGGCTATCATCACTCAGTATCACTTCAAAATCTTTCAAAGTCTGGGTAGTCAATGCACCGAGGTTACGCCTTAGGAAATCGGCGTTTTTATATGCAGGAATACAAACTGATATTTTCATCTTCTTAAAACAGCACGGGCTGCATTGCAAACTTATCATAAAATCCAGGGAGGTAGCCTAAATAGTTACCCCAGGCTTGGTAATTATTTTAGTACTCCTCCTGTAGTATGTAATGCATTACCTGCAACGGTTTTTGAGTAAAATACCGTTAATTTGCTGCACAATATTCAAAAAAGGATTTATGAAGATAGATTTCAAAAAATTGCTACCACACATCATTGCCGTGCTGGTATTTTTAATAGTTGCCGTGGTATTTTGCAAACCGGCCGTAGAGGGAAAAGTAGTTTACCAACATGACTTGCAGGGATGGAGAGGAATGGTGCAGCAATCGATTGAATTTAAAGAAACCTATGGTCACTATCCTTTATGGACAAACAGTCTTTTTAGCGGCATGCCTGCTTTTCAGATAGCAATGGATGCCACCCATTCTCTGAGCATGGGTCACTTAGAAAAAGTTATAAGCCTTGGATTGCCGCAGCCGATCAACTTCTTTTTTCTTGCTTGCATCTGTTTGTATTTTCTCTGCATTGTATTACGCATCAACCCATGGATCAGTATACTTGCTGGCCTGGCTTACGCTTATTCCAGCTACGACCCTGTCATCATCATGGTGGGCCACGTTACCAAGATGGCTTCTATGGCCTACGCACCAGCAGTGCTGGGTGCTTTCTTACTTATTTTAAACAGAAAATACTGGACGGGCACCGCACTCCTGATACTCTTTTCTTTTTTACTGATCTCACAAAACCATGTGCAGATCGTTTATTATACATTGCTCATTGCATTGTCTATAGCAATCGCTTATGCGGTAAAAGCTTTTAAAGAAAAAGAAAGCCTCCACCTCGTAAAATCTGGCGGACTTGCTATTATTGCAGGACTTATAGGC
>JANPJW010000412.1:0-15778 GCA_031425715.1 Chitinophagaceae bacterium
CGCACAGATGTAAGCTGCCCTCAAAAAGATTCTTTCATCGTTCCCAAAAAACCTTTGCAACTTTTAAAATCGGCGCTGCCAGATAACGAAGACGAATTAAATATTTCTTACAACAGCAATCACCTGTTTGTAAAACATGGCGGTACAGAACTGGTTTGCCGGTTGATAGATGCCCGTTTCCCCGATTACAAAGTAGTGATACCGGCAGATAATCCCTATAAGATGAGCGTGAACCGCATCGCTTTTCAAAATGCTTTGCGTAGGGTAAGTGTGTTTAGCAACAAGAGCACTAACCAGGTAGCATTGAGCATTAGCGGCAGCGAGTTGCAACTGGCCAGCCAGGATGTAGATTTTAGTTTTGAAGGCAACGAACGCATGGCTTGCCAGTATGATGGCGAGGACCTGCAAATTGCTTTTAATGCAAAATTTTTAATTGAAATGTTGAACGGTGCAGACACCGATGAAATTAATATGGAATTGAGCACTGCTACCAAGGCCGGTATTATTAAGCCAACAGAACAAAGCGAGGGCGAAGAGTTGCTGATGTTGGTGATGCCACTCATGCTGAACAATTAAGTTGACATTAAAATATTCACAAGGCGCTTTCGACATTTGAAAGCGCTTTTTTTTTGATACATTTATTATATGCGAACAGTTGTTGTAAAAACCTTTTACAATTATATACCCGCTCATATTATTAGCGGCAGGTTAAAAGATGCAGGCATCAACTCTCATTTATTTGACGAGGCAAGCGTGACCATGGCCCCCTTCTTAGGCTCTGCCATTGGCGGCATCAAACTGGTGGTAGACGAAGCAGATGAAGTGCGGGCGAGGAACCTGCTGAGCGAATACGAAGAAGAATACCGCCTGGCTGCTGTGTGCCCAAAATGTGGTGCCAGCGAAATGCAGTCGCTGCCTAAAAAATCTGCAGGCAACATGTTAACAGCCTTGCTCACCTGGATTTTTTCTAATTACGCAGTTTCGGTAGATCATGTGTATACCTGTGCAAACTGTGGCTACGAAACCGAAACCCTGCCAGAAAATACAGAAGCCTATACCTAATTCCAACATCATCCCCCATGAAGAAAATTGCCATGATACCGGCACGATATGCTGCCACCCGTTTTCCTTTCAAGCTCATGCAGCCCCTGGGTGACAAAACTGTTATTCGCCACACTTACGACAATACCCTTGCCACCGGCTTGTTTGATGATGTGTATGTAGTAACCGATCATGAGATTATTTACAAGGAGATAACTACCCACGGGGGCAAAGCCATGATGAGCCAGCACCCGCACGAAAGCGGCAGCGACCGCATAGCGGAAGCTATTGCAGGCATGGAGGTAGACATCATTTTGAATGTGCAGGGCGATGAGCCCTTTGTAGAAAAAGAAACGCTGCAAAAACTGTTACTCGCTTTTGAGGATGAGCAGGTGCAGGTAGCAAGTCTTATGAAAAAATTTACAGACCTGTCACTGGTAGCCAACGAAAACTATGTAAAAGTGGTGGTAGACCATCACAACGACTCCCTGTTGTTTAGCCGCAGCGTCATTCCTTTTCAAAGAGATGAACATATTGCCGCAGATTATTTTGAGCACATAGGTGTGTATGCTTTTCGCAAAGAAGCCCTGATAAGATTTACGCTTTGGCCCGCAGCCAAACTGGAGCAAATAGAAAAACTGGAGCAGCTTCGTTACCTGCACAATGGCATCCGCATCCGCATGATTGAAACCGATGGAGTAAGTGTAAAAATTGATGTGCCCGAAGACCTGGCAAAGGCCGAAATGTTCCTGCAAAACATGCAACCTTAAAACAAACATCCTTATGCAATCTTTATTTGACAATGATACCTGCCATGGTATTGTAGAACGAATGAACAAGCTTTCGCCAACATCGCAGGCGCAATGGGGAAAAATGAATGTGGCTCAAATGCTGGCGCATTGCAAAGAAGCGTTTAAAGTTCCACTAAGTGATAAGCCGATGCCACGTATGTTGTTGGGGCGGTTATTGGGCTGGGTATTCAAATCAAAACTATACAGCGATCAGGCCTGGAAAAAGAACCTACCCACTGCTCCGAATTTTATCATAAAGGACGAACGGGATTTCAATAAAGAAAAACAGGAACTGATGGAGCTGGTAGATACTTTCTATAAAAAAGGCGCCAGTGAAGTGGGGAAATACCCGCATCCGATGTTTGGGAGTTTTACGCCGGCACAGTGGGGCCAAAGCATGTACAAACATTTAGATCATCACCTGCAGCAGTTTGGAGTCTAGTAAAGAAAACCGCCTTATCTTTTCCACACATAATATAACACACCCTTCAAGTCATCGGTAAAGAAAAAAGAACTGGCATTGTTCATTAATATATCGCAGGGCCGGCCATGGCGGCCTGCTTCTGTTTTCCCGTTTAGAAAGCCACTTACTACTTCGGTGTACCTATTATTGGCTTCCACCCTTACAATGGCATTTCCTCTTTGTCTCCAAACACTGGTGCTGCCGTGCAGGCAAACTAATACCGAGTTATTGAAGGCAGCATTATCAAAGTTTTTAAAATAGTCAAACCCAAGTGGGGCACTGTGTGCTTTAAAACCAAGGAAGGCTTTAGGAGGCTCCTTCACTCCTGCAGGCATGGCAGAATCTTTAAAGGTTTCGTCGGCATAAACTTTTTGCTGGTACTGAAAATAATATGGCCAGCCATAATAGCCACCACTGTCTATTTGTTGAAAAAGATCTTCCGGTTTATCGGGGCCTATGAGGTCTCTGCCCATGCCTGTACCCCAGAGTTGATTTCCGATCCATTTTAAACCTACCGTATTTCTCAACCCACTTGCAAAAGTTTTGGCAGCGGAACCATCCGGGTTCATCTGTACAATGCTGGCACGTATATTTTCTTTCTCAATGCAGGCATTGCAACTGCTGCCTACGCTCACGTATAATTTATCATTTTTAAAAGTAAGGCTACGGGTTAAATGCCATCCGCCATATTTATAACCAAGCCCATAGTCGGGAAAGCGGGTAACCAACATTCCGGTATCTGAGGGGGCAGCCTGGCTGGCCACGTATTTAAACCTTCTCAGCCTATCCGTTTCGGCTACGTAAATATAATTGTTGTAAAACGCTACCTGGTTTGGGTTGTGCAAGTTGTCTAAATAGGTAGTTACTTTCTCAAAAGTTTTGCTGCTATCATCCCAGTTTTCAAAAATAAGTACCCGGCCCCGCCGGTTGTCGCTACGGTCATGCATATCCGTTGCAAACAATCTCCCATCCGGGCTTTTAGTTAAAAACCGAAGCCTTGTGTTTAGTTCTGCAGCCACCTCAATGCGGTAGCCAGCAGGAATTTGCAGGTAAAAAGAATCTCCACTTTTAAGGCTTACCAACTGCGGTACCAAAACAATAGAAGTAGCGATCGTATTAATAGTGTCTGCTTCAACGTTGGTTGATTGTTGATGCACAGCTGCTGCTGTGTCTGCAGGCAACGGATTTTTTGGGGTAAAAGTTTCCTTGTTGCGAACGTTGTTACAGCCCATAGCCAACAACAAGAGTAGAGTCTTTAAGGAAGGCCGCATATCATCGTACGTTTATAAGACGGTTTGCTGCTGCTGACAGGGTTTCTTCTTTTTTTGCAAAACAAAAACGCAGCACTTTATTCTCAACCGGGTTTTTATAAAAAGCCGATACAGGGATGGTGGCCACACCATACTCTTTTATCAATCTTATAGCAAGGTCTTTTTCTTGTTCGTTGCTTAAGTCTGCGTAGCTGTATAGTTGAAAGTAGCTACCGGAAGAAGGCAGTGGCTTAAAAGGCGTAGTCTTCATGGCCTCAACAAAAAAATCTCTTTTGGCTTGTAAAAATTTACCCAGCCCGGTGTAGGCTTCTTTGTTCTGTATAAAAGTTGCCAGTGCAAACTGTACGGGGCTGTTGCAGGTGAAACAGTTGAACTGATGCACTTTTCTAAACTCCTGCGTCCAGCCAGCTGGTGCTATACAATAACCAAGTTTCCAGCCGGTGCAGTGGTATGTTTTGCCAAATGAAAAACACACAAAGCTGCGCTCATACAGCGCAGGATATTTTAAAACAGAGAGGTGTTTTTTATCGTCAAAAACAAGGTGTTCGTACACTTCATCGCTGACTACAAAAATACCGGTGCCTTGCACGAGTGCACTCAGCTGTTGCAGGTCATCTTCCGCCATCAAAGCTCCGGAAGGATTGTGCGGCGAATTGATGATGATGGCTTTGGTTTTGGTAGTTATTTTTTCTTTTACCTGTTGCCAGTCTATACTATAATCAGGATAGCTTAGCGCTATGGGCACCGCCACGCCACCATTGATTTCTATATTGGGAATATAACTATCGTAGGCAGGTTCAAAAACAATGACCTCATCGCCTTTTTGTAAAATGCTGGTAAGTGCTGTGTAGATAGCATAAGTGCCTCCGGGCGTGATGGTAATTTCATTGTTCCAGTCTATACTGCTTTTGTATAGATCTTTCACTTTTTCGGCTAAGCCTTGCCGTAGGGCTGGCAGACCATTCATGTGCACATACTGGTTGTGTCCTTGTTGCATGGCCTCGTTCACCAGGTCTGTAAGGGCTCGGTCCATAAAAAAATCAGGGAAGCCCTGGCCTAGGTTGATGGCGTTGTGCTCCTGTGCCAGCACACTCATTTCTGTAAAAATAGTGGTGCCCACATGGGGGAGTTTGCTTTCTATAAATGGTTTCACAATAGACGCTGTTTTTGAGAATTTTTTTGAAAACGCAAGGCTGTACCTTCCATTCCCGGGCTCTTAAAGAAACTTATCTCCTTTGCTCCTTTTTATCTCTGCTACATATTCTTTTATCTCCTGTTCCTTTTCTTTTCTACAAACGAGCAAAACATCTTCGGTATCTACTACAATAAAATCGTCCAACCCTTGCAATACCAGCAACTTTTTGTTGGGTGCGTGCACCATGTTTTTGGTGGCGTCGATGATAACTACGTTTTCACCGGTCACTGCATTACCGAGGTAATCTTTATCAATGGTGTCGTACGTGCTCTTCCAGGTACCGAGATCGCTCCACCCAAAATCGGATGGTATCACATACACATTGTCCGCCTTTTCCATTACGCCATAATCAATCGAAATATTTACGCACTGCGGATAAATCTTCTCCAGCGCTTCACTTTCCTTGGCGGTGTTGAAGTGCGCTTTTTCTGCATCAAACACTTCGTGCATCTCGGGCAGCAGCATTTCAAAAGCTTTTACAATATTTTTTACCTGCCATACAAATATGCCTGCATTCCATAAAAAATCTCCGCTGGCTATAAAAGTTTTTGCCAATTCCAGGTCAGGCTTTTCGGTAAATGTTTTCACCTTATAAACGTTTTCGCTCACTGCAAAAGATTCGTATTGTATGTACCCATATCCAGTGTTGGGATGATGAGGCTTTATGCCCAGCGTAACCAGGGCTTTTATATGAGATGTAAAGTGCAGGGCATCCTTACAGGTTTTTTCAAAAGCATGTTGCTCAGTTATGAGGTGATCCGAGGGTGCGCACAGAAGGTTGGCATTAGGGTTTAACTCCAGCAATTTATAGGATACATAGGCTATGCAGGCGGCGGTATTCTTGCGACTGGGTTCGCATAAAATATTGTCGGGGCTCAAGCCAGGTAGTTGCTCCTGCACAATATTTTTATATTGAGCAGTGGTTACAATATATATGTTCTCTGCCGGAATAAACTTTGCAAACCTATCGAAGGTTGCTTGTATGAGGGTACGCCCGGTGTTCAGTATATCCAGGAACTGCTTGGGATAATCTGTGCGACTCATAGGCCAGAAGCGGCTTCCAATACCACCGGCCATTATAGCGACGTAATGATTTTTGTTCATGTGTGAAGGATGTACTGATTATTAATAACTAAGTTTATATGATGCCTTCCCTCACCATGTCTTGCAGGTGAAGAATGCCTAAATATTTTTTTCCGGATACTGCAGCCAGTTGATTGATGTTACTCTCCCTCATTTTAGCCAAGGCTACCACAGCCAGTTCTTCTGTTTCAATTGTTTTAGGATTTGCAGTCATGATATCGCCGGCCGTTAATTGCAAAAATGAATCATACTTTTCCAGCATGCGTCTTACATCTCCATCGGTAATGATCCCCACGAGTTCTTCTTGCTCATTTAGAACCGCCACTGCACCCAGCCTTTTACTGGTTATCTCTACAATTGCTTCTTTTACAGATGCTGTTGTTTTTACCCATGGCCGCTCGTGTGGTAGTACCAAATCAGCCACCCGCAGGTAGAGTTTTTTGCCCAAGGCACCACCGGGGTGGTAGCGGGCAAAATCGGTAGATTTAAAACCGCGGGCTTCCATCAGGCAAACTGCCAGTGCGTCTCCCATTACCATTTGGGCCGTGGTACTGGTAGTAGGCGCCAGGTTATTGGGGCAGGCTTCCTGTGCTACGGTGGTATTAATGACTATATCGCTTTGGGAGGCCAGGTACGATTGCATATTGCCCACCATACCAATGAGCGTATTTCCAAAATTCTTAAGCAAGGGTGCCAGCACTTTAATTTCGGGGCTGTCGCCACTCTTGCTTATTACCATTACTACATCTGCGGGTTGCACCATGCCAAGGTCGCCATGAATAGCATCGGCTGCATGCATAAATAACGCCGGCGTGCCAGTACTGTTCATGGTAGCTACAATTTTTTGGGCTACGATGGCGCTCTTACCAATACCGCTTATTACAAGTCGCCCTTTGCTGCTGGCCAGTAATTGCACTGCATTTTGAAAGGAGGAGTCTACAAAAGCTGCCAGCCCCGCTATGGAAGCAGCCTGCATGTGGATACTCTTTAAGGCGCTGGTTATAATGGGGTGATGGCTCATTTTTTTACCGGGCAAACCTACTTTAATTAGCCCACAATGCAAAGAGTACCCCAAGCTACCAAAAGCGGTTGAGTTTATCCTTCTTCCCAATAAATTATTGTTTAAAGGGCAATTTATTTTCACTACCTTAAAGCAAATTCAAGGCAGGCAATGCAATTCCTTTAAAGCAGGCAGCAGTGCAACTGGTTTGAGATTATAGCAGCTTTGAGTTAACTTCGCTGCCTTTTATGAAAAAACCTGGTATATGGTATTAAATCGTATACTTAAATGACAGAGAGCATCAATTATGGCTACCGCAAAATCAGCATCGGGCACAGCAAAGAAAGTTGCCCCTAAAAAAACCAGTGCTAAGCAAGGCACCGTTAAAAAAACATCACTTCCCACACATAATGATTTGGCTGCGCAGTTGCAGGAGCAATTTGGTTTCGATGGATTTAAAGATCCCCAGGAAGCCATCATTCAATCTCTGCTAAGCGGAACCGATACGTTTGTAATAATGCCAACCGGCGGGGGCAAAAGCCTTTGCTACCAGCTACCAGCCGTTATCAGCGAGGGCGTGGCCATCGTAGTTTCGCCACTTATTGCGCTTATGAAAAACCAGGTAGACCTGGTAAGAAGCTACAGCAGCAAAGATGATGTGGCACACTTTCTAAACAGTACGCTTAACAAGGGACAGCAAAAAATAGTAAAGGACGATTTGACCATGGGCCGTACCAAATTATTGTACGTAGCACCCGAAACCCTCACCAAGGAGGATAACATTGATTTTTTCAAGGGTCTGAATATTTCATTTTTTGCCGTAGATGAGGCGCATTGCATTTCGGAGTGGGGTCACGATTTCAGGCCGGAGTATCGCCGTCTGAAGGAAATGATGGACATGATTAACCCCGACATTCCCATTATAGCACTCACCGCTACGGCTACCCCAAAAGTACAAAGTGACATTTTAAAAAACCTGGGGTTGAGAAATCCAAAAGTGTTCATCTCATCCTTTAACCGGCCTAACCTCTATTATGAGGTATTGCCTAAAATAAACCTGGAGCAAACCAATAAAAGCATTGTTCGGTTTATACAGTCGCACAAAAATAAGAGTGGTATCATTTACACTTTAAACCGTAAAACCACGGAAGAACTGGCAGCGATGCTCAATGCCAATGGCATCAGCGCTGTGGCCTACCATGCCGGACTCGATGCCAAGTTGCGTGCCCGCCGCCAGGACGAGTTTTTAAATGAAGATGTACATGTAATAGTAGCTACCATCGCTTTTGGGATGGGTATAGATAAGCCGGATGTACGCTTTGTAATTCACTACAACATTCCCAAGTCTATAGAAAATTATTACCAGGAAACCGGGCGTGCCGGCAGGGATGGCATGGAAGGAAAATGTATTTTATACTATTCCCACAAAGACGTAAGTAAGCTGGAACACCTGATGCGAGACAAGCCGCTGAGCGAAAGAGAAGTGGGTGCACAGTTGATAAACGAAACCGTTTCGTATGCTGAGAGCAGTGTGTGCCGCCGCAAAACCCTTTTATATTATTTTGGAGAAGAATTTAACGACTCCGAGAGCTGCGGGCATTGTGATAACTGCCTTCAGCCAAAAGAAAAGATAGAGGCTAAGGCTGAGGCTGTTACGGTGCTCAAAACCGTGAAAGCGCTTGGAGAACACTTTGCCATAGAATATGTGTTATTGATTCTTACCGGCCGGGCCACCCCGCAGGTATTGATGTTTCGCCACGAAGGCCTGGACGTTTTTGCGAGTGGCAACGATAAAGAACCACATTTCTGGAGCAGCCTCATCAGGCAAATGTTACTGGAGGGACTGCTTGAAAAAGACATCGTAGAGTATGGCCTGCTGAAATTTACCAAAAAAGGAACTGCCTTTTTAAAGAGCCCTACAAGCTTTAAAATTGTGCTGAATAATTTATTTGAAGATGCCAATGCTGATGATGATGCAAACGAACCTGCTGGAAATGTAACGGGTGCTACAGACGAAAAATTATTGGAGCAGCTTAAAGAACTGCGAAAGAAAGTATCAAAAGAAAAGAACCTGCCACCTTTCGTTATTTTCCTGGAGAGCTCGTTAGAGGATATGGCCACCATGTACCCCACCAGCATGGCGGAACTGGAAAAAATAAGCGGGGTGAGTAAAGGTAAATCATTGCGTTATGGCAAGCCTTTCCTGGATGTGATAGCTGCTTATGTAGAGGAAAACGACATTATAAAGCCCGATGATTTTGTAATGAAGAGTGTGGCCAACCGAAACAACAACAAGATATTTATCATTCAAAATGTAGATAAGAAAATACCGCTGGAAACTATTGCCAAAACCAAGGACCTAAAAATAGAAGAGTTGTTGGAAGAAATGGAAACCATTGTAGCCAGCGGCACCAAGCTTAATCTGAACTATGCCATAGATGAAATGGTAGATGAGTATGGCCAGGAAGAGATCATCGAATATTTTAAGAGTTGCGAAACATCTTCGCTACAAGTAGCACAAGAAGAACTTGCAGAAAGCGATTTTAACTGGGAACAATTAAAATTAATGCGCATAAAATTCTTGTGCGAATATGGAATTTAGGGTGGCTCACAACAAAAGACCGTGAATAATGTTACCCTGATTTTATAGAAGAAACACAACCGTTTAAAAACGAGTTTTCCTAATAAAAAAAATTTTCTTAACACATAAATTTTTACACGATGAGTACAGTTAACGCCTATGCAGCTTCTGCAGCCGATGCCCCCATAGCTCCCTTTAAGATAGACCGCCGGGAACCCGGACCTACCGATGTTCAAATAGAAATTTTGTACTGCGGTGTTTGCCATTCAGATATTCACCAGGCACGCAATGAGTGGGGCAATTCTATTTATCCTATGGTACCCGGCCACGAAATTGTAGGCAAGGTTACTGCCGTTGGAAGCGATGTAAAAAACTTTAAAGTGGGAGACCTTGCTGGCGTTGGATGCCTCGTGGATTCCTGCCGCACCTGCGAGCAGTGTGCAGCCAACGAGGAACAGTTTTGCGAGAATGGCTCAACAGGAACTTATAATAGCATGGATAAGAATGGTCAACCTACTTATGGTGGCTACAGTTCTCAAATAGTAGTAGATGAAGCCTTCACGCTACACATTTCTGAAAAACTGGATTTAAAGGCTGTTGCACCTTTGTTGTGTGCAGGCATCACCACCTACTCGCCCCTGCGGCATTGGAAGGTAGGACCGGGACAAAAAGTAGCCGTAGTAGGTTTGGGTGGGCTGGGTCATATGGGAGTTAAACTGGCAGCCGCAATGGGTGCTGAGGTGACTGTTATCAGTACATCCAATTCTAAAGCAGAAGATGCCAGAAGAATGGGTGCTGTAAATTTTATCAACAGCAAAGAACCCGATGCCTTTAAGGGTTACCAGAATTATTTTCATTTTATTCTCAATACAGTCTCGGCCCCTAACAGCTATGACACGCTATTGCCTTTGCTAAAAACAAATGGCACCATGACGCTGGTAGGAGCACCACCATCACCATCAGGTGTTACCGGTTTTAACCTTATCATGCAACGCCGCTCCCTTGCTGGTTCGCTCATAGGGGGTATTAAAGAAACGCAGGAAATGCTTGACTTTTGTGCGGAGCACAACATAACCAGCGATGTGGAAATGATAAACGCCAGTGAAATAAATACAGCTTACGAGCGCATGATGAAAAGCGATGTGAAATATAGGTTTGTGATAGACATGGCAAGTTTAAAAGACTAAGACCGGAGTGGGGTGTGAACAATTGGCAAGCCGGATCTTTAATTTCCATAAAACTTGCTGGTTTAAACAAAATCCCCTTATTTTTGCAACCCCGAAAGGGATTCAGCCCGCTAAAAGCGGGAAGAAGGTGTGATAGCTCAGTTGGTAGAGCAATGGACTGAAAATCCATGTGTCGCCGGTTCAACCCCGGCTCGCACCACAAAAGCGGTAAAATTGAGATCAAACTCAGTTTACCGCTTTTTTATTTTCAGTGCAGCCCTTGTGAATGATGATATGGAAGTTTTGTAAAAACCACTTGAAACATCGAATGCCTTGTACGAACATTAAAAGGCGATGTTCACAATTATATAAAGGGAAAATAAAAAATAGAAAGAAGGTTATTACTGTTTTATCAAAAGACAGGCACAAAATTTTGCTTCCTGGCGGCCAGGTTTTGGCAGGGGCTATCAACGTGGTTATTTTGCCAGCCCCTGCCACTGCATTTATCACCAAATGATGGTTGATTGCTCAGCCGCTCTCCGCTTCTGCTGTGTACTGCATGTTGTAAAGCTGTAAAAAAATAGCTAGCCTGGAAAGCAATTTTAAAAATCATACTAAAACAAATAATTGATTCGTTATTAAATGCGGGTGAAGAAGGTTTGTATAAAACCTCTTAACAATAATTTACATTTCTGGCTTATATCTTTTGGCACAGAAACTCATCTTACATATGAGCACAAAACGCTCTGATATGAAACACTTAACCACCAACCAGGAAATTTTACTGATACCCGGTACCAGTTTCTTTAAAAGAGATTGGTGTGAGAAAGAAGAGAAGCAACATTCCAAAAAGTTATCCCAAAAAGAGCAATTGATACAGTTATGCTGGAACGGTGTTTTGCCCGAACTGTTGCCTGAAATTTGTGCAACCACGCCGCAAAACAAACCACTTACCCTTTGGGAAATCAATGAATCGGCCAAACTCCTGGATTTGAGACTCGGAGAATTCAATGAAACACTCAATGATAGTTTCTCCATCAACCCTTTTGTTTGTATCCTCATGGCTGAAATGAACTAAATACTTCCACAAACACAAAACCTCCCTCCGCTTAATAATTACTGTCGTTCTTTTGGAGCGACAGTAAATTTCGTTTGATAACTTTACAACAGGCCTATTTACAGGCTTTGTGTACAATGATTGAACCTGGAATTTTTTACCCCTCTCACTTAACGGGTACTGAACTGGATGTATTCCTTGCTATGGGCTGGTACCGCATGGGGCAGGGTATTTTTACAACACATGGCATTGTGCAACAAGAGCAGGTTTTCCGGGTGTTCTGGCTGAGGTATGATCTGCAGAAATTGGGACCGTACAAAAAATCCAGTAAAAAGATAATGGAAACCTGCTGCCAGTTTGAAGTAAGCATAAAGCCAGTGAATGTTACGCAGGAGATGGAAGATCTTTATGAGCTGTATAAGATGGGTATACACTTTGAAGCAGCCAGTTCTGTAAGGCAATGGTTGTACGAAGCAAGCAATACGAACGTATTTGAGACCTACATGATAGAAGTTAGAGACGGCGCACAGTTAATTGCCGTTGGTATATTTGATAAAGGCAAAAAGTCTATTGCCGGTATCATGAATTTTTACAATCCTTTATACAAAAAATGCAGCCTTGGTAAATATCTAATGTTGCTTAAGATAAAGTATGCACAGGAGAAGAAAATTAAATGGTACTATCCCGGGTACATCGTGGCCGGCTATCCAAAATTTGACTACAAACTTTTTGTAGATAAACTCGCTGCAGAAATATTTGTGCCAGAGCAAAACAGCTGGCGCCCCTATGACGAGGCCATCATTAACCAGCTCAGCAGCTATAAAGGCGTTCCATAATTATGTTACTACCTGCAGTTTCTTTAAGTGTTGTTTGCTGTTCCTTGTTTCTTTATACAAAGGGCCAGGCTAATAATAGCCCGGCCCTTTGTAATTGTGTTGCTATACTTTTAGTTTGCTGGAATAATATCGATGATTACAGTTCTGTTGTAAAAACGTTCTTCCGGTAAGTTGTTTTCGAACGGACTTGTTGATACGTCTTCGCCATAGCCATTTGTTTCAAACTTTACATTTTTAGTACCAGCTTTTGCCAGGGCAGCTTCTATTATTTTTTGGGCGCCTGCGGCTCTTTCTGTAGATAAATTTTGGTTGTAACCATCCTGGCCAATAACATCGGTATGGCCATGAATAATTACAGTAGCATTATCTGTGATCAAAGGAGAAACCACTTCTGTTAAGAACTTTTCGTAAGATGCAATTGATTTAGACTGATCAAAATCAAACAGGATGCTGTAACGCAATCCTTCCTGCTTTAGATCTTCTGATTTAGCAAGACTTAAGGAAGTTTCTTTCTGAATTAATTTTCCACTTTTAGTTTCACCCATCATTACAATCTTGTAATTGCCGGATGTATTATTTCCCAAAATAGTTGTTCCCGGAATAGAGGCTTTTTCTCCATAATATGGACCATAACGTTTTACAGTTCCCTGTTCGTCTGTTACATCTACTGTCCATGATTTTAATGCTTCTTCTGCACCGTTTGCATTAAATATAACATGACTGTCTAATGGATCTTCCTGCACAGTTGTAATTTGAACAGGTTTTAAATAAGGAGAATTAACACCTCCTACCTGCAACAAAAGATCTGATGAAGTGCTGGTAATATCTACCCTGCGGTCTCCGGCACGTAATAAGTCAAGTTCATTAACAGCCCCTGGTTTTTCAGATGGAATAACAGGCTTGTCTCTTCCTACGGTAGTAATTCTGGAAGCATTAATGCCAAAAGCATTTACCAGGTATTGTTTAATATTTTCCGCCATCATTTTACCTTCTGCAGGATTATTGTCTGACGCACCGGTTAATGTAATATTGCTGTTAGGGTTAGCCCTCATACGATCTCCCATAATATTTAAAATATTATGATACACTGCCAGCTGCCTTGCAGAACGGCCATTGGATAAATTTGCCGGCTGGTTTTGTTGCAATTGATCTTCGTTAAACAGCTTTGCATCGCCATTATTTAATTGTACATAACGGGTAGGAATAGCTGCAGAACCATTATCAAAAAACACAGAATTTCGAAGTGCGAATGTTTCTTTAACCGGGCGGTTTACGGGAACCATTTTAGGTGCACGTACAGAAAAATCAACATCCTTATCAGCTGTTGCCGGAACGATTACTTCCTGTGGTATTACAGCCGCTGCTGCCTTTTTTCCTGAACCAAATTTCAAGGCAACACCCGCACGAACGGTATAGTTTGACCATGATTCTACTGAACGGGGTTCATGACCAAAATCGGTTAAAAAAGATACAAATGGAGAAAGCGTCATTTGCGTTCTACTGGCAGCTGCAGAAACCGGGATATCTATGCCCATACCTGCCTGGCCAGAAAACAATGTTTTACTCACATCACTCCATTCGCCAGTTTTATCATCCTGCTTATCCTGTGTATAGGTAAAATCTTTTTTTAGATTAAAGCTAATGGTAGGACCTGCAAAAATGTAAAACGAGTTTGCAAAAGGTGCTATTCTTAAACTTGGTTCAATAGCCACATAACTCATATTGGTTGATAAATTTGCAGGGCAGTCGCAGGGTGCCATTACCTCATCAAATTTACCACCGCGGTTATCGTATGCTATATTCAGCATACCACCCCACACTTTTCCGGGGCGATATTCTGCTAATACAGAAGCATAAGGTTTAATACCGTCTCCTTTATGAAATGCTGTTGGAGTTGTAACAGTTTCATTCAGTATTTGTGTAGTACCCCTGTAAAAATTAAAATTGGCAGCGCCCGAAACACCAAACCACCAGGTGGGTTGTGTGCGCACTGTTGTTTGAGCCTGGATAGTTGTTCCTGCAAAAATGAGCAGCAGGACTAATAGGGAGTATATTCGTTTTGTTATATAATTGAGTGACATGTTTTATATTTTAAAAATGAATTCGTTTGTTTTATTAAAATCTTTTTTCGCCTGTTAGGATGCAGCTTAGTTAGGAACATTAATAATGGTGTTGACCATTGTTACAGAAGCTATCAGTGAAATCGCTCTGCCTTCTAACCTTGTTAGAGCGGCATTGCCAGCAGTTGAGAAAGTAACACCAGACATAGAAAGAATAGTTCCTACCATTGTGCCACCGCCGGCACCATTAATGGTAGCTGCAGTACCTATGTGCCAGTAAACATTTTTAGCTTGTGCACCGTTGATTAGCTTTATACTTCTTGCCCCGGTTGGCCCTGCAATACCTACGGTTAAGCTGGTTCCTGTTTGAAAAACAAACATTGCATTAGGGTTATTTCCCCCATCCAGTGTTAAGTCACCGTTTGATATTTTAAAGGTTCCACTAGCTGATTGATACACACCTGCTGGCAGTGTTAATCCACCCAGTTCACCTGCTCCTGGATCCATACCACCTGGCATTGACGCAGGGGAAGTTGCATTGTAAGCAGCCGTTGCATCCAGCAATCCTTGTTGTGCAATTGCAAATGATGTTGCATTTCCCGGAGCTGGAGGTGCTGTATATATTCTTCCGTAAACCAAGCCAAGGTTAGAAGGAGTTACTGTATAAACATCACCCGTGGTTACATCTTTGAAACCGGTAATTAAAGTAGATGCTGCAGTTGTACCGATACTTCCGTAAATTTTGGTACTGGTACCCTGGTTGGTGATACCAGCATTGCCGCCAAAAGCACCGAAGATAGAAGCAGATCCCAATATACCAGGATTGCTGGCCGGTGCAGTAGTGAATGACCAAACATAATTTGCCAACAACGAATTACCAGCAAGGTCTCTTGCCCCGGTAGTGATGGTGGCTGTATAAACCGTATTGGCAATTAAATTTACCGTAGGTGAAAAAGTTGCAGTAGTACCAGCATAAGTAACCACACCTGATATAGAAACTGTTCCGGCTTTTAATAAAAAAGTTGAATTGTTGATACTTAAGGGATTCATTGCCTCGCTAAAAGTCGCAGTAACTTTTTTGGTCAATAACACCCCCGTGGCTCCGGGAGCAGGGTCAGTTGAAATAACTGTTGGGCGAATGATATCTGCTAAGGTTCCGGTTGTAAAACTCCACACATAATTTACTGCCAGGGCATTGCCCGCAAGATCTCTTACGGCTGTAGTAATAGTAGCC
>JANPJW010000413.1:0-7675 GCA_031425715.1 Chitinophagaceae bacterium
CGGAAGATGAGCCAAAGCAAAATGAAAAGTATGGACTGCTTTAAAAAATTAAGTGTAATACCCTGCAGGAAAGTAAGCGTGCGCACTTTTCGCACCTTAATCATTTCCAGGTCAAAAATACCTTGCGTAAAAGTTTTTAACCTGCGTATTTCGGGGTAGGTGAGGCCCAGGCTTTTTACCAATTCAATATTGCGCAGGCTTTCTGTAATGCTTCCACTCATTACGGCGTTCTGCCTGAAAATTTTGCGTTGCACTGTTTTTATTTTTTTACTCAACAAACCCGTAAGGCCGCCAAGGAAAACCACTCCAATGAGAAAGACCGGTATTAATGCCCAGTGCTTAGTGATCGCATAGTAGATAAGAAAACCAAGGCCCACCAATGTAGAAAAAAGAATGTTGATAAACTGGGTTAAAAAGTTTTCGGTATCCCTGCGGGTTTTCTGCAGGATGCTGAGCGTTTCCCCGCTACGCTGATCTTCAAATTCCTGGTAAGAAAGGCGCAACGTTTGTTTGAGTCCGTCATCAAAAACAGCCTTGCCAAATTTTTGTACCACCAGCCGCAATACGTATTCCTGGAATGTTTTGGCCAATTTAGCAGCGATAGAAATACCAACAGCCAAAGCCAACAATTGTACAATACCTCTAATCAATTCAGCCTCTGCCTTACCCTGCGGGTTCAAGGCATAGTTGTCTATGATTCTACCGAAAATAACTGGGTCTAAAAAATTAAGTGCCTGCGCCACCGCTGCGAGCAGCATAGAAAGCACGGCCAGCCATTTGTAGGGTTTCAAATATTTCCAAAGTATGAGCATGTAGTTGCTTTTTGTTGACGGCTGTAATTGGTTTAAAAATAGTGAAGTTGAGTGAATGGTGAATTGTGAATGGTCAATTGTGCAAACTGAGGCCTGCACAGTTAATGTCACTTCCGCTTCCAGTTGGCTGGAACAAATTCTCTTCATTCCTACATTTCTAAATTAACCCGGCAGATAGTCGTATAGGCTTTGACCCTTCAACGTCATTGCTTAAACTATTTGTCTGTCTCCTTAGAACCGCCGACGGGTTTGCTCGCACCCCGTCAGTCCCGTAAAAAAACGGGGCAAACTCTAACGGCGGGTATCTTTAAGTACCGCACATTGATTCACCATTCCATCATTCACCACGCCACGCCTTCTCTTTTCGATTGACCATTTGCCCTTTACCTTCCCATGCAATTTACTTCAATTGACCATTGACCATTGACAATTGACAAGCGCAGGAGCAGTTTTTGACTCAACACATTATGCGCTACCTTTGACCCATTGTTTAAGCCATTTTAAAATATTTTATGACAAAAGAAGTTTATATCCTCGCTGCGGTGCGTACGCCCACAGGTAGTTTTGGGGGTTCTTTAAAAGATTTGAGCGCCACACAACTTGGCGCCGTTGCCATTAAAGGAGCACTGGAAAAAGCTGGTGTAAAACCGGAGCAAATAAATGATGTGCTCATGGGTTGTGTGATCCAGGCAAACCTCGGCCAGGCTCCGGCAAGGCAGGCAGCAAAATTTGCAGGTTTACCCAACGAAGTAAATTGTACCACGGTAAATAAAGTGTGTGCAAGTGGCATGAAAGCTATTGCACTGGGAGCACAAAGCATATTACTCGGCGATGCAGATATTGTAATTGCCGGGGGTATGGAAAGTATGAGTAATGTACCTTTTTATACAGATAGTATGCGGTGGGGCAACAAATATGGCAATGCCACCCTCATTGACGGTTTGGCTAAAGATGGCCTCACGGATGTATACGACGGCAAAGCCATGGGCAATGCCGCAGAACTGTGCGCAAGCGAGTGTGGCGTATCAAGGGAAGAGCAGGATGCTTTTGCCATAGCCAGTTACCAGCGCAGCCAGGCTGCAGTAAACAGCGGCAAATTTGACAACGAAATTGTACCTGTAGAAATTCCGCAGCGCAAAGGGGAGCCGGTAATATTTGCAAAAGACGAAGAACCTTTTAATGTAAAATTTGATAAAATACCCGGGCTGAAAGGTGCCTTTGTAAAGGATGGTACCGTTACAGCTGCCAACGCTTCTACCATGAATGATGGTGCGTCTGCGCTGGTGCTCATCAGCAAAGAAAAAGCAGACGAATTGGGATTAAAACCTATTGCGAAAATTCTTTCTTATGCGGATGCAGAGCAGGCTCCGGAATGGTTTACAACTACACCATCTTTGGCAGTGCCCAAAGCAGTTGCAAAAGCAGGCCTGCAAATGGAAGACATCCACTATTGGGAACTAAACGAAGCCTTTGCTGTAGTAGGGATTGAAAACAGCAGGCGAATGAAACTGGATCCGGAAAAAGTAAATGTAAATGGAGGAGCTGTTTCCATTGGGCATGCGCTTGGCAGCAGCGGCTCAAGAATTGTAGTAACCCTCATCAATGTTTTAAAACAAAACAATGCAAGGTATGGTGCAGCCGGCATTTGCAACGGTGGAGGAGGAGCGAGTGCGATGGTGATAGAGAATGTATAAGCGGGAACAATGATATTTGCAAAGAGTCGTCTTAGATGGCTCTTTTTTTATACCTGCTAAGAGATTATAAACTGGCGGAGGCATCGTTGCATTTTTGCCTTATTATTGCATCCATTAACGCTGCGGAAACCACCGCTTCAATCTTCAACCCTAAACATTAGCTTCAAAATGAATTTTATTAAAACAAGCACCGCTCTTCTGCTACTTATCTGCTTTGCAGCCTGCGCACCAAAAATTTACAAAGCCGACAATTTTGAAAGCTCTAAGGAAACCGTGAAAACAGTGGCTATTCTTCCCTTTAGCGTTGCTATCACCAACAGGAAACTTCCAAAAGGGACCACTGCAGCAATGCTAAGAGATACTGAAGTAAAAACAGGATACGAAATACAGAACCGTGCATACAGCTGGCTTTTGCAGCGCAGCAAAAATTATACGGTAAGCTTCCAGGATGTAGATAGAACAAACGCTTTGCTTAAAGCGGCCAATATTTCGATGGACGATTTAAGTTTAAAAGATAAGGCAGAGCTTTGCAAAATTTTGCAGGTTGACGCTGTTCTTTCCGGCAAAGCTACCATGTCTAAACCGATGTCTGAAGGGGCCGCTGTGGCACTGGGCCTCCTGGTGGGTGCCTGGGGCGCAACCAATCAAACTACCACATCGCTCACCATTCATGATACCAGCAGCAGCCTTTTGTGGAAGTATGATTACAACGCCTCGGGATCTGTAGGAAGTAGTCCGGAAAATCTTGCCAATGCGCTGATGAGAAACGCTTCCAAAAAATTTCCTTACAAAACTTCTAAATAATAGTACGTCGGCGATCATTATTAAGCTCTTTCACAAGGGCTATTTTTTGTTTTAATCAAGGTGGTATTATAATAATTGTCGATGCCGGTTTAGCATAGCCATTGCACTGCCCGGCTGCAACCTGGCTTCGGTTCTAAAAGTCATAACATCCACTCCAATGCATTTTTTATTTTCATGCTGTGATTTAATGCTTCTATTTGTTCATCTGACCGTTAGGGCATAAATTTGCATCCATTCAATTGTCTAATAATTAATAAACCAGGATTTTATGCGTCAAATTGCCTTTAGAGAAGCCCTCAGAGAAGCCATGCAGGAAGAAATGAGGAGGGATGAAAAGGTCTTCTTAATGGGAGAGGAGGTTGCAGAATACAATGGCGCTTATAAAGTGAGCCAAGGTATGCTGGAAGAGTTCGGAGAAAAAAGAGTGATTGACACACCCATTGCTGAACTTGGTTTTACGGCTATCGCTGTAGGGGCGGCGCAAAATGGTTTGCGCCCCATCGTAGAATATATGACCTGGAACTTTGCTGTGTTACCACTTGATCAGATTTTAAACACAGCTTCCAAAATGCTCGCCATGAGTGGTGGGCAGGTGGGTTGCCCCATCGTATTTCGTGGCGCCAACGGAAGTGCAGGCCAGTTAGGTGCCCAGCATTCTACAGCATTCGAAAGCATGTATGCAAATATTCCCGGGCTGAAAGTGATTTCGGTGAGCAATCCTTACGATGCCAAAGGTTTGTTGAAAGCAGCCATCAGGGATGATGATCCCGTAGTGTTTATGGAAAGTGAAGTAATGTATGGCGAAAAAGGTGAAGTACCGGAAGAAGAATATATTTTGCCCATCGGTAAAGCCTTTATTAAAAGAGAAGGAAAAGACGTTACCATCGTGTCTTTTAATAAGATGATGAAAGTGGCCCTTGGTGCCGCAGAAGAACTGGCTAAAGAGGGAATTGAAGCCGAGGTGATTGACCTGGCTACGATTCGTCCGCTGGATTGGTTCACAATTTTGGAAAGTGTGAAAAAAACAAACCGACTGGTGATCGTAGAAGAACAATGGCCATTTGCTTCTATCAGTTCGGAGATAAGTTATCGCATACAAAAGGAAGGGTTTGATTATTTGGATGCTCCCATTCGCAGAATCTGTTCTGCCGATGCGCCTATGCATTATGCGCCCAACCTGGTGGCGCTTTATCTTCCTGACGTAGCCCGTACGGTGAAACTGGTGAAGGAAGTGATGTACATGAAGAAGTAAAAAGAGTTTATAAAGAAAATAGAGAACGGGAAGCATTTTGCTTCCCGTTTGCATTTACTGTTATCGTTTCAAAAAATTATTCTAATAGAACAAAGAGTTAAAGAGAGGAGGAGATATTAGAACTCCTTTTTTCTCTTTAACTCTTTGTTCTCTTACGTAAATGAAAAATATCTAAAGCGCTCAATTCTTTGGTTTTGTATTACATAGCAATAGCTATCTTCACCTTTTTGTTCTTCATCTTTTCATCCTCTACCATCTCCAATACCTGGTCCACCTTTGATTTGCGCACGGCGGCAAAGGCGGTGAAATCCTTTACCTCAACGAGGCCTATCTCATCTTTTTTAAGATTGGCTTTGTGCGATAAGAACCCAACAATATCCATTTTATTGATTTTATCTTTTTTGCCGGCGTCTATGAATAGGGTGCTCCATTTAGGTTTTTCTGGCAGCGACAGTTTCTCCGGCATTTCAAACCCGGCAGAATTTTCCTTAATATAACGGGGGAGTGTTTCGTCCTCGGCATATACAACGTATACGTTACCGGTGGTATTCATCCTAGCAGTACGACCATTTCTATGGGTAAACGCAGCCTCGTCCGGTGGCATGTGGTAATGAATGATGTTGCGGATATTGGCGATGTCCAGACCACGGCTGGCCAAATCTGTGGTGATCAGGATATCGGCGCTGCTATTGCGAAATTTGCACAAAGCAACCTCACGCTCTTGCTGCTCCATGCCGCCATGGTAAAATACGTTTACAATACCCTGGTCTTTTAAGTAGTTGCTCACCCTTTCTACAGCATCCCGATGGTTACAAAATACGATCGTAGAAGTGTTGCCGGTATAGCAAATGAGCTGGAAAAGTGTATCGAGTTTATCTTTATTTGAAGAGAACAACGTATTGATCCTGAGCACATCAGCAGCAATACCAGTACTGCTTAATTCATTCAGCGTAATGGGGTTTTGCATCTTTACAAAGTCGGGAATCACTTCGGTATAAGTAGCAGAGGTGAGCATCCTTTTTTGAACAGCGGGCAGCGATTTGATGATGTACTCCATCTCTTCCAAAAATCCAAGTTCCAGTATTTTGTCAAATTCATCCAGTACTAAAAACTTTATTTGGCTCAGGTCAATATTATTTCTCCTGATATGATCAGCCATGCGACCGGCCGTACCAATTACAATGGCCGGTGGTTGCACCAGGTTGTTTTCTTCAATTTCCCTTTTATGACCACCGTAGCAACAGGTAATTTTAAAACCGGTCTGCATTTGTTTGAGTACGCCATCTATCTGCAGCGCCAGTTCCCGGCTCGGAACCAGTATCATGGCCTGGCAAAGTTTCAAATTTGCATCCAGCGATTCGAGGATAGGAATCAAAAAGGCCAGAGTTTTTCCAGAGCCCGTAGCCGATAACAAGATCAGTTCGTCGTTTTGCGCAATAGTATCGATGGCAGAAAGCTGCATCGGGTTCAGTTCTTTAATTTTCAGTCTTTCCAGGTATCCTTCCCTGGTTGTTTGTTCTTCATTCATGGCGCAAAGCTAACTTATTAATTTTTGGCAGTCAGGATAACAGCACAAGAACAATGATTTTATCGGACATATAAATTTATTCTTACATTGCCATTGCCAACACTTTAGCCAATGACGACTACGCATAACTGCCAAAACTGCAACAACCAATTCACCGGTGAATTTTGTAACAACTGCGGGCAAAAAAGGGTGCACCGCATCACTATGGCGCATTTGGGTCATGATATGGTACACGCCTTTACCCATACTGACAAGGGATTTTTTCATTTGCTGCTCAAGCTCTTTGTAAAGCCCGGTGTGGTAGCCCGGGAATATATTGCGGAGGGTAAACGCAAGCGGTATTTCACACCTTTTCAATACCTTATCATTATAGGCACCATTGCTGCATTTGTGGCAGCCAACTCGCATTTCCTGGAAACCACCACGGCAGCGCTGGGTGGCAGCGATGTTTATTCGGCCAGGCAGTTGGCCTTCATGCAAAAAATCAACAGCTTTCAAACCCGGTATTATAATTTCATGATTTTGCTGCAACTGCCGTTTTATGCATTTGCCACCAGGATAGTCTACAAAAAACATCCCTATAATTTTGCGGAATTGCTCACTTTGCAAACTTTTGTATCGGCGCAAACAACCTTAATCGGCATGTTTATTATGCTTAGCATCTTTGTTACGGGCAAAGAAGCCGGCGCCACGATGATTTTGATAATGGCTATTGTCATCATCTGTTTCCAGGTTTTTGCTTACATGCAATTTTTTGCCCAAACCGGTTTTAAAGGTTTTTTGAGAGCCTTCCTTACCAACATTCTCGGGATCATTTTATTTGCTTGTTTCATGATGTTACTGGTGGTCATCGTTGGCCTTGTAACTCAGGCATTTACTGCGAAAATGTGATTGAACAAAATACCTTATAATTAATATTATGTTAAACAGGCGCACATGTCTTTTCTTTTTCTTTCCCCCTGCCACACTTTAGCAACATGAAATACAGTTATTCAGTCATTTATCATTTGTATATTAGCAGATGTTAAAATTTATGCCGCAGTTAAATGTGCTTGGAATTCCTACAACTCATTTAATCCCAAATGTTTTATCTAGTGAAATTTTGAATGGAAGATACTCACACAAGTATTGCGTAATTCATCCTGAATTTGAAACAACATTTATTGTAAAAGAAGGGGGTGAGATTGTGGAGCCTCAAGCTGTTTGTTGCCAAAGATTTCAGGATGATGTTTTATTACTTCTTGAGAAGGATAAGAAAGCCCGTGATAATCAGTAAATATAAAATCTGCAATCTTCTTTTCAATAAGATCCCTCTCATTGCATAATGCATTAAATTCTTTGATATTTGAAAATACGCCAAATTTCATGTCGTAAAGTTAAGCGACAAAAGTCGTAATACAAAATACATGCTCCGCAGCTTGAAAGAAAAACAAAAACCGCTCGGCAACCTCCCAACCCTTCACGCAAAAAAGTTTACAAAACTTTCTTTTTTGCCCCACCCACGGGCTAACCTGAGTAACATAATATTGTCTTATACAAACAATGGATTTGTTCTCTCTATTTCCCCCGAATTCGGGGGTTTAGC
>JANPJW010000414.1:0-2258 GCA_031425715.1 Chitinophagaceae bacterium
TAGGGTACAAAATCAGGCCCCCGTTTTTCAGCACAGCTACTGCGGCTTTAATATCTTCTTCAAATATCATGGTACTAGTTTTTTATAAACCTGCATGACGGCTTCAGCAGTCTTTTTGTTAGAAAAATTTGCAGCGTGTGCAACGCCTTTTGCGGACATCACAGCAGCCAGTTCTTTATTGTTTGCGATTGACTCCATTTTTGAAGCCAGTTCTTCTGCGTCAAAAGGATCTATGTAGGCGGCAGCATCGCCTCCTGCCTCGGGCATGCACGAAACATTAGAGGTAATTACAGGTAAGCCGCTGCTCAGAGCCTCTAGTATGGGTATACCAAATCCCTCAAAAGTAGAAGGGTAAATCATCGCCTCCGCCATTTGGTAAATGGCGGGGAAATGAGCGGAGCTTTCAAAGCCTTCATTGCTGTTGGCTTCTACATTATCTGAAAGAAAAATGATTTGCTCTTGCAGATGATGCTCTCTGATAAAATTTTGCACTGTCACTTTATAAGCACCTCCTTTGCCAATCACGACAAGAGGAATGCTGAGTTTGTCTTTTAGCAGCAACATTGCTTTGCAAATCATCAAAAGATTTTTTCTCTCGATGATAGAACCCACACTTAAAAAATAACGCTGTGGAAGCTGGTACAATTGCCTGATCTGTTCCTTTTCCAATGCTGGCACCTGCCTGCCAAAGCTTTCATCACAACTTTGGTAGCACACGGTAATTTTATCAGCGGGCACCTGGTAGAAGTTGACCAGGTCTTCTTTTGTTTGTTGGCTTATGGCGATGATGCTGTCTGCATACCTGCAGGCATGCTTAAATTTATTTCGGTAAATGAGTAAATCAATTTTATTGTACTGCTCTGGAAATCTTTCAAAAATAAGATCGTGCATGGTTACCACGGATGGGATGCCCGAGGATTGAATCCCCTTCGGAATTTCATGGCTTAACCCATGAAACAAATCGATTTTATTTTTCCGTAGATATTTAACCATCCCGAGGCTGCGCCAGGCTGAGCGAAATAGCCGATATGGGAAGCTTACAGGGCTGATGATTTTAAAGGGGTGAAGGTCTGTTGCAAACCGCTGTGTGACCTTGGGAGCAAAGAGGTAATATTCGTGTGCAGGAAAGTTGTGTACCAGCGATGTGATGAGGGTACGGCTGTAGTGACCAAGCCCTGTGCCGTTTTGAAAAGCTCTTTTAGCGTCAAATCCAATCCGCATAGTCTCGCAGGTTTTATAAATTTTGATGCCGCAAATATAACTTCAAACGCTGATAAGGCTAAAACTATTGATGTTTCTGAGAAGTACTTAAGTTTGCAAAAAAAATAGATATGGATTTAAAAATATTGATTCAAGCCGTTTGGAACGACCGTGAATTGCTCAAGGACGAAAAATATATACAGGCCATCAGGGATGTTATAGAAGAGGTAGACAAAGGCAGGCTTCGTACAGCCGAACCTGTGAGGGGAAGCTGGCAGGTGAATGAATGGGTAAAGCAGGCCATCCTTTTATATTTTGGGATTCAGCAAATGGAAACCTTTACGCTGCCGCCATTTGAGTTTTACGACAAGATGAAGCTCAAAAGCAATTATAAAGAATTGGGTGTACGTGCTGTGCCACATGCCGTTGCTCGTTATGGTGCTTACCTGGCTAAGAATGTGGTGCTGATGCCGTCTTATGTAAATATCGGGGCTTTTGTAGATGAAGGTACGATGGTTGATACATGGGCTACGGTAGGTAGTTGTGCTCAAATAGGAAAGGGTGTGCATTTAAGCGGTGGTGTGGGTATCGGTGGTGTGCTGGAGCCTTTGCAGGCCAGTCCCGTAATTATTGAAGATGGTTGTTTTATTGGTAGCCGCTGTATAGTGGTGGAAGGGGTGCGTGTAGAAGCCGAAGCCGTATTGGGTGCCAATGTTGTACTTACACAGAGTACCAAAATTATTGATGTGAGTGGCCCTGAGCCGATAGAGATGAAAGGTATTGTACCTGCCAGGAGTGTAGTGATTCCGGGCACTTACAATAAGAAATTTCCTGCAGGCGAATATGGAGTAGGATGTGCTTTGATTATTGGTAAAAGAAAAGCCAGCACCGATTTAAAAACAAGTTTGAATGATGCGCTGAGAGATTTTAATGTTTCAGTGTAAGCGCTTATATTTGCAGGCCTTCAACGTTCAAGAGGTTTCAGAGGTTCCAAAGGTTCCAAAGGTTTCAGAAGGTTATTAACCTTTGAAACATGTTAAACTCTTTAAACCTTTGAA
>JANPJW010000415.1:0-6673 GCA_031425715.1 Chitinophagaceae bacterium
CACTCACAGGCTTTGGAAGCCAAACCGGGTTAGACAATATTCCCGCATCGGCCATCGAAAGAATTGAAATCATCAACAATCCCTCGGCTAAATATGATGCGAATGGCAATGCCGGAATCATCAATATTATTTACAAGAAAAGCAAGCAGCAAGGTTTTAACGGCAAAGTAGGTTTTACCACTGGTGTAGGTGCATTGTGGGAGAAACGGGAGAATCTGCCCAGCATTTGCCCGCAATACCAGGCCACGCCAAAGATCAATCCTTCGCTTTCGTTAAACTATCGAAAGAATAAAGTAAATGCCTTTTTGCAGGCCGATTGGTTGTATACTGAAACCCTGAATAAGAATGAATTTACCACCCGGAGTTTTGACAATGGCACCATCATCAACCAGCAATTAAAAAGAAATAGGAATACACATTTTGTGACAACCAAGGCGGGGATTGATTGGAATATTAATGCGCAGGATATACTGACGGTGTCAGGATTATTTGGCATAGAAAAAATTATAGACCGGGGGGATCAACCCTTTTTCACCAAGGACAATGCTGAGCGGCTGCGGCTCTGGCAATTTTTGGAAGATGAATTAAAGACTACCGCCGTTGCCTCGGCCGCCTATCAGCATAAATTTAAACAGGCGGGCCATTTATTAAATGCTGGGTTCAATTATACCTTTCATAGGGAGGATGAGAAATATAATTTCGTAAATACCTTGCCCAGTTTTACAGGTTTAGATTCTTTTAAATTGTTATCAGACGAACATGTAGCAGACTTTAATATTGACTATGTAAAACCTTTAAAATATGGTAGAGTAGAAGGCGGCATCAAATTCCGCTACCGGGATATTCCCACCAACATGCAGTTTAAACCCGGCCTAAATTCGCCATTAGATACGGATGCAGGCGGAGCTGCCACGTACACAGAAATTATTCCTGCTGTGTATAGCAACTACGTTTTTGAAAGTAAAAAAATAGAAGCCGAGGTTGGCTTAAGAGTTGAGTATGTGGATTTGCAGTATAAGGTAAACCCCGACCATAATACTTACAAGAGTGATGGTTACAATTACACGCAACCTTTTCCCAATGTGAGACTTGCCTATAAATTAAATGACGAGCATAAAATCTCAATGTTTTTTAACCGCCGGGTAGACAGGCCTAATGAAGTGGACATTCGTATTTTCCCCAAATATGATGATGCCGAAATTATTAAGGTGGGCAATCCTGCCCTACGTCCACAGTTTACCAATTCTTATGAACTGGGCTATAAGGCCACGTTTAAAAAAGGCTATTTCTATTCCGCCTTGTATCATCGGAGTACAGAGGGTACCATTACCAGGATTGCTACGCAAGTGCCGCCGAGTACGCTTATCTATACCGTTTTTCAGAATGCTGGTAATAGCAGTAACACGGGAATAGAATTGGTGTGGCAGCACGATTTTTCAAAAGTTGTTTCATTTAATACGAATGTAAACTTGTATCAAAATACGATCGATGCCTTCTCTGTAGCAAACAGGTATCCTACCGTTTCTCTTTATACGGCTCCAAACGAGAAACTTACTTCGGGTAATGTAAAACTGAATGGTATTTTTCATTTGCCAAAGAAGACAGACCTACAAATTACCAGCATCTACCTGGCACCAGATATTATTCCGCAAGGTAAAATAGGTACCCGCTTTTCTGTAGATATGGGTATCAAAAAGCAGATCCAGAATGGTAAAGGGGAATTGTTTTTTAATGCGAGTGATATATTGAACACACTGAATATTAAAAGAGAAATAAATGGAAACGGGTTTAAACTTACCAGTACGGATTATTACGAAACCCAGGTTTTTAGATTGGGTTATAGTTATAAGTTTTAGTCGCAAATAATTTCGTAAGCCTGCAGAGTTTGTTAATCATTGCTACTTTTATCGCCTACGAACCAGTGTTCTTTATTTTTAAATAATACATTGAATGTAGTGAGTGAACCATAGCAGCGGGTGATATATTGCTGTATGTTTACTTTTTCTTCATCGGTTAATTTTTTATTGCTGTTGATGTTCTGCTCCAACACCCGCAAACGGTCCCTTAGCATTACGATCTTATGAAAAAAGTCTGCGATGGGGATTTCTTTTGGCTTCAGCGTTTTATCTGCGGTTTGCAATAGCATGGTTCCGCCAATCCACTTATCACCCAGCGGAACGAGTTCTGATACATCGCTCCATTGCCTGAGTATTTTTAATAAAGATTTTTCAACTTCTGAAACGGTTTCTACTTCTACTGTTACGTTCTCCGGAATAATCTCTTCGAGGTTATCATCTGTTTTGTCTATTTCTTTTATGCCGGTGTTAATAAAGGAAATAAGGTAGGTTGCATAGCGCACACCCACGATCACGCCGGGGCCATGCTTGATGTGTTGTAATCTTGTTCCCACGCCGAGGTTTAATTGATTTTCTTCCATGTAAAATTTTAAAAGATGTGTTAATGATCATTCAAGGGTAAACCCAGCTTTTGATAATCTTTCCAGTTTAGATATTCCGGTGCCACCCGGTGTTCTTCCATGGTAATACAGGCGTCAACAGGGCAAACGAGCTGGCACAAATTACATCCTACGCATTCTTCTTCCTTTATGCTGTACGTATTGTACGGATTGCCTTTGGTAATATTGATAGACTGATGCGATGTGTCTTCGCATACGATATAACACAAACCACAGTGAATACATTTATCCTGGTTGATGTGCGCAATGTGATGGTAGTTGATATCAAGATCTTCCCAATGCGTAATTTTTTCAACGCTTTTGCCAATAAAATCAGGCAGGGTTCTAAAGCCTTTTTCATCCATCCAGTTATTGAGGCCTTCGCACAAATCTTCTATGATCCGGAATCCATGTGTCATAACGGCTGTGCATACCTGCACATTGGAACTGCCGAGTAACATAAACTCCACTGCATCCTTCCAGGTAGTTACGCCACCAATACCCGAAATCGGAACACTGGCAGTGAGTGGGTCCTGAGCAATGGTTGTAAGCATTTTTAATGCGATGGGTTTTACGGCCGGGCCGCAATAACCACCAAAAACACTTTTACCTGCCACATAAGGATTGGGAACAAGTGTGTCTAAATCAATGCCGGTTACACTTTGAATGGTGTTAATCAGGCTGAGCGCATTGGATCCGCCTTCTACCGCCGCACGCCCTGTGGGTACCACAGAATGCACATTGGGTGTAAGCTTGGTAATTACGGGAATGGTGGCTTTTTCCATCACCCATTCCACCACCATTTTGGCAATATGAGGATCCTGGCCAACAGCTGCTCCCATGCCTCTTTCCGTCATGCCATGCGGGCAACCAAAGTTGAGTTCAAATCCCATGGCACCTGCATCTTCACATTTTTTAATAAGCACGTGCCATGCTTCCCGGTTATTATCTGCCATTAAGGAAACAATCATTGCCCTGTCGGGAAATAATTTTACTACCTCTGTTATTTCTTTAAGATTAATGTCAAGCGGCCTGTCGCTGATGAGTTCGATATTGTTGAAACCCATTACACGGTGGCCACCATAATCTACCGCCGAATAACGGGAAGAAACATTTTTTACCTGTGAGCCTAAAGTTTTCCATACAACGCCGCCCCAGCCAGCTTCAAAAGCACGGAGCACATTTATTTTTTTATCGGTAGGCGGGGCACTTGCCAGCCAATATGGGTTGGGTGATTTGATGCCGAGAAAGTTTGAACTGATATCTGCCATGGTTTATTTTTTATTGCCACGAATGCACGAATGGGCACGAATGATAAATAACTTTTTTCTTTTTAATAAATGACTCTTTTGTATTCCATTTTCCCTCTTGCAAAATTTACTATTAGGCCTAACTTGCTGTCAGATATTTTAAGATAGTTTATAGTTTGAGCTATAAACTCATCGCTTATTGAAACAGCACATTTCACTTCTAAAATAATTTTATCAAAAACTACAAAGTCAGCATAAAATTTATGGTCGAGAAGTTGTCCTTTATAATAAACCGAATATTCTTTTTCCCGTTCGTAGAGGATATCATTTTCGCTAAACTCAAATGCTAAAGCATCTTTGTAAACGATTTCAGAAAAGCCATGACCAAGTTGGTTGTGCACTTCCATGCATAATCCAATAATGGCATAAGATTCTTCTTTGTAAATGATTTCGCTCATTTTATTTTTTTTGCCACGAATGCACGAATGGACACTAATTACGTTTTCAATTTTTTATTTTTCGTGTCTATTCGTGCATTCGTGGCAAATTTTTATTTAAATATTTGTGGTAATATATTTTAGGATCGCCGCTGCTCCATCCTTCCCGGCCTGTACAGCATCTACTACTTCTTTGCCGCCATTTACAGCATCGCCTCCGGCAAACACTCCTCTAATATTTGTGGCACTATTCTCAATTGTAATCTTTCCTTTATTATTCATTATTCCATTATCAACTATCAATTGCTCAAATGGCATTTGGCCTGCAGCTTTTATGACCATATCAACATCCAATACAATCGTTTCTCCTGTGGCAACCGGGCTTCTTCTGCCGCTTGCATCCGGTTCTCCTAATTGCATGGTATCGCAAATAAGCTGGGTAACTTTTCCATTGACCCCTTTTATTTCTTTTGGCGAAGCCAGCCAGGTAATATTGCAACCATCCAGCATTGCAATATCCAACTCATGTTGGGTACAGGGCATTTCTTCCTGCGTTCTTCTGTACACAAGTGTTACATCTTTTGCGCCCAAACGTTTTGCCTGTGTAGCAGCATCAATGGCCGTCATACCCATGCCAATCACAGCTACTTTGTCACCTACCGCAAGGGCCGGGTACGGGTTGGTTCTTAATTCATAAATAAAATTAATGGCATCTACCACGCCTTCCAGTTCTTCGCCGGGAATATCCAACTGACGGGCAAGGCCTACACCAAACGCTAAATAAACGGCATCATAATTTTGTTGCAGTTGCTCTATTGTAATATCTTTTCCTAAAGCCTGGTTGTATTTTATTTCAATACCTCCAATGGCGGTTATATAATTCACTTCATCTTCGCAAAACTGGGGCGTTACTTTATATGCGGCAATACCATAAGTCATGAGGCCGCCGCCCTTGCTTTCCTTTTCATAAATGGTTATGTCAATTCCTTCCCTGCTTAAAGTATGTGCACAACTTAGGCCTGCCGGCCCGGCACCAACAACGGCTACTTTTTTGCCAGTAGAAACTTTGCGATCAAACAACCGCCATTTTTTTTGCATGGCAATCTCTGTAGAGTAACGTTGGAGCTTAGCAATATGAATGGGTGTTTCATCCATTAAATTAAAAACACAGGCTCCTTCACATAATTTTTCTACCGGGCAAACTTTGCTGCAACCTGCACCCATAATATTGGAGGAGAAAATGGTGTGAGCAGAACCCTTGATATTATCTGTGGTAATTTGTTTGATGAACTTTGGCACATCAATACTGGTAGGGCAACTTTTTGTGCAGGGTGCATCGTAACAAAACAAACATCTGTTGGCTTCTACCAATGCTGCATCCTGCGTTTCAAACCGCGGATGGATATCGGCAAAATTTTGTTCGTATTGTTCTGTTGATAAACGGTTGTTTGTTATCGGCATGGTTAGCTTTTATTTTTCAATTTTTTAATTTTCTTTGCTGGCGGTAAATAATTTTTTTCATTCACTACCTTTTCACCTGTTTTTATTTCCAGCGCTTTTCTTGCATTGCCAGCAATTTTTCCACCCTCCTTGGCAGTTTTTTTATTTTCAGTAAATCCTTTTGGATGTTTTGTTTTAACAATCGCAGTAGTAGATGCTTCTCCCAACATAGAAAAAATAAGTTCCAGGTCGCTCATATGATCCCGCAGGTTTTCTCTTTTTAGCCCCTTTAGCTTTTTATGTTCAGAGGGGATAAGACCAAAAGTAGCTTTTGAAATTTCAGCAGTTAAAATAGCATATTCTTTTTGCTCCTTTACTTCATGATTTTTCCACTCATCGGTTAACTCTTCCCGGATGGCGATACTTCTCATTCGTTTTTCAATCCAATCATCCGGGTAGCCTTTTTGTTTGTACAAATCTCTTGTTCGCTGTGTAGCCAATTCGGGATTTTCAATTTCTTCCAAACGTTCGTATCCCACCTCTGCCAGCCAAAGTTTAAATGGCTCTGCTTTGGGAGAGGGAATGGATTGGATGAGGCGCAACATGCCTTGAGCATTAGCAGCCTGCACTTTTCTTTTTCGTCCATCTGCTGCCTTCATTTCAACCAGGGGACAAATTGTCCCCCAGTTGGTATTTAAGGATTGATCACGTTTTTTCATTTTTTTGATATAGTCCTTTGCATCAACTGTATCAGTCAATGCTTCTACTACATCCTGAACAGAAAAATACCATTTCTGGTCTGCTTCATTAAATGCAGAACGAATTTGCTTGCTTTCAAATAACTTAATGTTGCTCATAAAATGATTTTAAAATTTTATGTTGATTTTTTACAACTCTGTTATTTTGCCATAAGTCTCCGGCCTTCTGTCTCTAAAAAATTGCCAGGTAGAACGCACTTCTTCAATCATATCCAAATTAAATTCTGAAACTAGTAATTCATCGTTGTCTTCGCTGGCTTGCGCAAATATTTGCCCACGGGGATCTACGAAATAACTGCTGCCATAAAACTTGCCTAAGTTCCATGGTTTTTC
>JANPJW010000416.1:0-9298 GCA_031425715.1 Chitinophagaceae bacterium
GTAGCCGCTAAACTCCTGGCCTACTGTGAGTGGCGTGGCGTCCATAAAATGTGTACGACCAATCTTTACAACTTTTTTAAAAGCCTTGGCTTTTTTATCAAGCGTATTGCGAAGTTTGGTAATACCTGGTATGGTTGCTTCCGCCAGTATTTTGTAGGCAGCAATGTGCATTGCAGTAGGAAAAGTATCGTTGCTGCTTTGGCTTTTATTCACATCATCGTTGGGGTGCAGGTATTTGTCTTTATCGCCGAGTTTTCCCCCGTTGAGCACGTGTCCACGGTATGCTATTACTTCGTTTACATTCATGTTGCTCTGCGTGCCGCTGCCGGTTTGCCAAACAACCAATGGAAAAAAATCATCTAGTTTACCCTCTAAAATTTCTTTGCAAACTTTAGCAATGAGGTCGGATTTCTTTTTGGTGAGTACGCCTGCTTCCTGGTTGGTAATGGCAGCTGCGTGTTTTAAATAGGCAAAAGCCTTGATAATTTCCTTGGGCATTTTGTTGATGTCCTGGGCAATTTTAAAATTATCGATGCTGCGCTGCGTTTGTGCGCCAAAGTAAGCATCTACGGGAACGCTTACCTCGCCCATGGTATCTTTTTCAATTCTATACTGCATATTGGCTTAATTTTTTTGCGAAGGTAAATCTTTTCAAAACCGGTCATTTATTTTATTGGCTTTAAATATGCATAGCATTATACTATGAAACCAACTCATGTTATCAGCCTTGTATTTTACCTTTTTATATTTGTTTCCTGTAGCCAGGGTTACAAGGAGGAAACAGCAAGTACTGCTACCATCGTTGAAGATACTCAACAAGTGAAACTTGATGAACCCAAACTAAGTTCGCCAGCTGCTGTACCCGTTGTTACCCAAAATGTGCAACCCCAGGATATTGTGAACTTTGCAAAAACATTGGTTGGCGTGCCTTATCAATACGGGGCTACCGACCCTGCTATAGGCTTCGATTGCTCCGGCTTTATTACCCATGTGTTTAATCATTTTAATATTCAAGTTCCCCGGTCATCTGTAGATTTTACCAATGTGGGTACCGAGGTGGAAACAACAGACGCTGCTGCCGGCGACCTGATTTTGTTTACAGGCACAGATAGCACCAGCACTGTGGTAGGGCATATGGGTATCGTTACAGAAAATACAGATTCGCTTCGTTTTATCCATTCCACGTCTGGGAGAGCTTATGGAGTAACGGTGAGTGCACTCAACAAAAGTTATTTACGACGATTTGTAAAAGTGATCCGTATTTTTTAAGCAGCCTCACCGGGGGGTATATGTATGGACACTACGGTACCATTACCGGGAGAACTGTCCCAGTCTACCGTGCCCTGTAAATAATGAATGCGTGAAACGATGTTTTGCAATCCCAATCCATTGTCTTTTTGAAGGGCCTCCTGCACATCAAAGCCTTTTCCGTTGTCCTCTATCAGTACATCAATACCCGTAGCATCATTTAAAATAGATATGTCCAGGCGGGAGGCACCAGCATGTTTAATCACATTATTTACACTTTCCTGGATAACCCTGTACAGGATCGTTTCCGTATGGCTGGCAAAAGTTTGCTGTAATCCATCTGCCTGCAGGTTGATAGAAATGATGGCCGCATCTAATTGGTGAATAAATTCTTTGATGGCATTTACCAATCCTTTTTTTAAAAGAGCGTTGGGCATCATGTTGTGGCTCACTGCCCGCACTTCTTTCATACTTTCATTTACCAGCAACATTGTTTTGCCTAATAAATTGCTGAACGCCTCGTCTCCGCCATGGTTTTGATCGCTTACAGCCTGCAGGTTTAACCAGGCTGCCGTCATCAATTGGCCCACACCATCGTGAAGATCTGACGCAATTCGTTTGCGTTCTTTTTCTTCTGCGGTGAGAATGGCTATGGTAGCAGCCTCCTGCTGTTTTGCAAGTTCAGCTTGCATCAGCGCAGCCTGTTGCAGGCCTCTTTTTTTATAAAACGAATGGCCGTACAAAGCCAAAAGCGCCGCAACAAGCAAGATGCCACCTATGATAAAGTTTTTCTTACTTACCTCAAGATTTTTGTTGTTAATCAACAACGACTGGATTTGCTTCTGTCTGTCAAGATCCTGAATGATCTTTTGCTTCTTGGTGAATTCCAACTCGTTTTGAAGTATGATTTGGGTTTTTGTATTTAACTCCAGGCTGTCTTGCGCCATTTGAAGGTTAGCATCCAGGAGTGATAAATTTTGATTGGAGATCAGCAGGAGTTTTTGATTAATGTCCAGCTGTTGGTTGGCAATTTGAAGTGATTTAATAGAGTCTGTCTTACTTAAGATATTAATCCGGAACTCTTTTTTTTCAGTATCATATTTTGTTTGGAGTTCCAGCACCTGTTTCGAAATTTTTTCATTTAGAACAAGGTTATTGGCGTTCACATATTTTGTGCGGTATTGCAGGGCACTTGCATAATTGCTCATTGCCGAATCGAGGGATGCCCTGTGGTTGAAGATTTCGCCAAAAGTATATGGATCGGCACCAGCGCTAATGGCAGTTGCCTCTGCTTTGTTATACCATTCCAGTGCCTCATTGTATTTTTTGAGACCGGCATAACCATAGCCGATGTTTTGCTCTATCAATGCCACGCCCGATTTAGATTGATTGTTTTTTGCAATTTCAAGCGCTTCATTGAGCTGGATGACAGCTTCTTCGTAATTGCCCCTGCGTAGGTTGATGGCACCCATGTTATTGTATACAGCCTGTATTCCTCTTTTGAAATCGGCTTTTTTTAGGTTGCTCAATGCGTTGTCAAGATAGCCAATGGCAGTTTTGTAATCCAGCTCATTGGTATAAATGTTTGCAATGTTTACCTGGGTGATACCGAGGTTTCGCCAGTCGTTGTTCTGCAGGGAGGTCTGCATGCTCTGTTCATAATACTTAATTGCTTCGGGATAATTTTTCGTATCTACCAATATTCTTCCGAGGTTATTTTGTGTGGAGCGAAGCTGGCTTTTATCGGCCAACTGTTCCTGCAGTTTCAGAGATTTTAAAAGATAATCTATAGCAAAATCTTTTTCTCCCTTATCACTGTAAATTGTACCGATGGTATGATAGACTGTGCTGAGGCCTTGTTTGTTGTTGATTTTTAAAAATAATTTTTCCGCCCTTCCAAGTTGTTCAAGGGCAAGATTATATTTCAGCAACAGTAGATTCACCTGCCCATTCAGGTGCAGATTACCGGCCAGGCCTTCATCATCGTTCAGTGTTTGCCAGATGCGGGCTGCGTCGTCCAGGTATGGCGAAGCTTTGGCAGGGGCCGATTTAAAAATATAAAAATTTGCTTTGGCCTCGTAAGCTTTTGCCAGGCCCGGAAGATACCTGAGTGTGGATGAATATTCTATTGCTTTGTTGGCGTTTAAAAAAGTTCGGGCGCTATCTGAACCGGAGTATAAAAAGGCAAGCTTATTTAGAACAGTTACCTGCCGGCTGTCCTTTTTAGAAGGATCTACCAGTCGCTGCAAGCTGTCAATTGCTTTTGCAGGCTGCGCAAATAGTTCGTTGCTTAATAAATTGAGCGCAAACAAAAGAAAAGGAAAAAGGTATTTCACTTTTAGAAAATTATGTGGTCAATATGATGATGTTACTTATTGTATCGTGCACAACATAAATAATTTCAATTCAGACTACATACCCTTCAACCGGTATTTATTTTTGGTTCAGCACTTTGTGTTCGTAAGCCCACTTTACCAACGCAAGAGGAGAGTGGGTATCCGTTTTTCTAAAAATATTTTTACGATGCGTTTCTACTGTATGCAGTGAAATGAAAAAACTGGCAGCTATCTCTTTACTGGAGAGATTTTTCTCAATGGCTTCTACAATTTGAATTTCTCGCTGAGTAAGCCTTATAACAGGTACTTCTTTTTTAAGATCTGCTTGTTCTTTCAACTGTTGTAAAATTTCTTCAGCAAAAAATTGCCCGCCATTGTACACGGCCAGGATAGCTTTTGCCAACTCATCAGAACTGGTCTGTTTAAGCAGGTAGCCGGCAATATCTGCGTCGTTGATCATTTCTTCTACAATGTCGCCCTGGCCACTCATGCTCAAAGCAATAATTTTAATATCGGGAAACTTCAACTTAACCTGTGCTGCCAATTGCTTTCCATTCATGCCAGGCATCATTACGTCTGTCAGCAGCACATCTACCGGATGATCCTGCAGCAAGTCCAGCATTTGTTGGCCATCGTTGGCAGTAGCTACTATCTCTAGCTGGTTGTATTTACCCAATACAGACGACAGGCCGTCTATTACAATTTGGTGATCATCTGCAATGGCAATTCTGATTTGTCCTGGTTTCATGTTGCTGGTAAGTACGCTTTGGGTAAAAGTCGTAAACTAAAGATGTGGTTAAGCCGCTGTCGGTTTTGGTAAAAAATTGTATTTTGAATGCTTAATTTTTTAATACAATAAATTAAGCCAAAGGTTTAATAGGTTTTCTATTTGCCTGTAAATATTGCTTTTCGTTTTTCTAAAAAAGCAGTTGTGCCCTCCTTCATATCTTCTGTAGCAAAACAATCTCCAAATGCTTCTACTTCTTTTAAATAACCGCTGCGGCCATCATTGTTTACCACAGCAGTATTGATGCATCCTATTACCTTAGCTACAGCTACGGGAGCTTTGCTGTGCACGGTCTGTAAAATGTCTTTGGTTTTTTGTAAAAGACTTTCTGCATCTGTTACATAATTTACCAGACCCAGGCGATACGCTTCGGGAGCATCTATCAGGTTGCCGGTCATTTGCATCTCCATACTTTTACCCTTGCCTACCAATTGTGTAAGGCGCTGGGTGCCGCCGTAGCCTGGTATTAAGCCGAGGTTAACTTCCGGCTGGCCAAATTTTGCCTGCTCGCTGCAAAGCCTGAAGTGGCAAGCCATGGCGAGCTCACAACCACCACCTAATGCGAATCCGTTTACCGCAGCAACAATTGGTTTACCACTGTTTTCTATTTTAAAGAAAACATCCTGGCCCCGTTGAGCCAGCGCCATCGCTGCTTCCTTGCTATAGCCAGCAAACTCGCTGATATCAGCACCGGCTACAAAAGCCTTGGCTCCACTACCGGTTATGATGGCAGATTTTATCTCGTCGTTGGAAGCGATTTCATCCAATACCGTATCAAGATCATCAAAAACTGTTTTGTTTAATGCATTCAATTTATCAGGGCGATTGATGGTCACTATGCAGGTGTGGTTCTCAATGCTTACAAGCAAGGTATCGTAACTCATGATTCAGGGAAGTTTTTGTATAAACCGAAGATAATACATTTGATATCTTTATAGCATGACCATGCTGAGCATTATTACTTATACGGGCATCTTTGTTTTTGCGTTAACGGGAGCGTTGAAAGCCCGTACCTATAAGATGGATATTTTCGGGGGCCTCGTGGTGGCCTTCAGCACTGCTTATGGTGGCGGCACGGTTCGGGATCTGCTCATTGGCATCCGACCCGTAAATTGGATCAATGATAATCTTGCCCTCTTGCTGGTGGTGGCAGGCACAGCGTTTACTTTCTTGCTTAAAGAAAATGTACTGCGATTTAGAAAAACTATATTTTTTACAGACGCTGCCGGGCTGGGTTTGTTTACAGCAGCGGGTATTGAAGTTGCTTTACGGAATGGACTGAATGATTTTTATGCCCTGGTTATGGGCGTTATTACGGCCACGTTTGGCGGCTTGATCGCCGATGTTTTTTGCAATGCGGTACCCGATCTTTTTAAAAAAGGCGAGTTGTATGCTACGGCGTGCGCCATGGGTGGCGTATTGTACCTGTTGCTTAGGGAAACCAATATCCCCAACAACGTTAACCTTACTTTGTGCGTGCTGTTTATTGTGAGCATCCGCATTTATTCTAAACGGAAAAGACTAACCTTACCACAGATCTAAAAATTTCTGTGTTCTTTTACCCACTCACGTATGTAGCTGGCAATATCTGTGCTGGTGGTGCCAGGGGCAAATAGTTTTCCGGTGCCCATTTCATTTAAAATTTTCATGTCATCTTCCGGAATGATGCCGCCGCCTGTAAGCAGCACATCATTCATTTGTTTTTCCTTGAGCAGTTGCAATATTTTCGGGAACACGGTCATGTGCGCACCACTCAGTATGCTTACGCCGATAGCATCCACATCTTCTTGTAGGGCCGCATTTACAACCATCTCCGGCGTTTGCCGCAAGCCTGTATAAATTACTTCCATACCTGCATCCCTCAGTGATGTAGCTATTACTTTAGCGCCCCTGTCGTGGCCGTCAAGGCCGACTTTGGCCACTAAGATTCTTATGGGGCGTTGTTTATCTATGCTCATTTTATAAAGATGGTATAAATGCAAATGTATTTACTAAATTTAAAGATAATACATGTTATATGCGATTTAGAAAATTTGGAAATACGGATTTAGTTGTAAGTGAAATTGGCTTTGGTGCCTGGGCTATAGGTGGCAACGCCATGATAGGTAAAACGCCGATAGGCTGGGGCAAGGCAGATGATGATGATTCTGTAGCAGCAATTCACAAGGCTATGGATTGTGGCATTAATTTTTTTGATACTGCAGATTTTTATGGTTTGGGACACTCTGAAATTTTATTGGGAAAGCAATTGGGTAATAAAAAAGATATGATTGTTGCTACCAAAGTTGGTCATAGAAATATTGCAGAAACCATTCAGCTGGATTACAGCAAGGCGCATATTCTGGCAGCATGCGAGGCTAGTTTAAAGCGGTTAAAAAGAGATACGATTGATTATTACCAGTTGCATTCAGCCAGGATGCAGCATTTTGAAAAAGAGCTTTGTGTGGAAGCAATGGAAACATTAAAAAAGCAGGGGAAAATCCGCTACTGGGGATTATCCTTAAATACATTTTACCCCGAGCCGGAAGCAACATTTATGATTAAGCATGGCTTGGGAGATGGATTTCAACTGGTGTATAATATCATTAACCAGCGTGCCCTGGGATTAGTGAAAACAGCAGGAGAAAATAATTATGGGGTGATAGCACGTATGCCCCTGCAGTTTGGATTGCTCACCGGAAAATTCAGTATCGATAAAAATTTCACTTCAGATGATCACCGAAGTTTTCGTTTTAACAGGGAAATATTAAATGGGTCGTTAACGATATTGGAAGATACCGTATGGCCCCTTTGTGATAAATACAACATCAGTAAAACTTCACTCGCCCTCAGTTATATTTTGAGTTATGAATCTGTGAGTACGGTGATCCCTGGTATTCGTACTGCACAACATGCAATAGACAACACGACAGACCTGGTGCAATTGGCACCCGAGGATGTATTATTGATTGAAAACGCTTTTACTACAGGCTTTGCAGAAATAGTAAACTTAATGGAGAAGCAGGGTTAAAAATTAAAATACTTTTAAGGCATTTTTAATCCTGGTGACCGTTTCTGTTTTACCAATCATGGCGGCTATTTCAAAAACGGCTGGGCCAAATTTAGCGCCAACCAGCATAATGCGCATGGGCAGCTGCAATTCGCCGGGTTTGATATTTTTTGCTGCCGCCAGTTCTTTAAAAGTAGTCTCAATGATCCCTATTTCCCAATTTTCTATTGCTGCTAGTTGGATACAGTATTCATTAAAAAATGCTGTTTTATCCTCGCTCCATTTAGGCTTCACAGCTTCAATATCCCAGCTGTCTGGTGTTTTAAAAAAGTAAGATGCCTGTGTATAAAAATCAGGAATTAAAGTACAGCGGTCTTTTACCAGTTCCAGCACCTGATTAAAATTATGTTCATCGTTAACAGCAATTCCTTTTGATGTAAAAAGATCCTTTACTAAAAATGAATAATTAGAAACATCCAGCTTTTTAATCCATTCGTGGTTGTACCATTTGGCTTTTTCAAAATCAAACTTCGCTCCGCCTTTGTGCACCCGTTCTATAGAAAACTTTTCTATCAATTCTTCCAAAGAGAATATTTCCTGTTCTGTACCGTCATTCCAGCCTAATACTGCAAGCAGGTTGATGAAGGCTTCCGGCAAAAATCCTTTTTCTTTAAATCCTTCTGTCAGTTCTCCTGTTTTGGAATCGTTCCAATTCATGGCAAAAACCGGGAAGCCATATTTGGCGCCATCCCTCTTACTTAGTTTACCGCTGGGGCCAAGAATTAGCGGCATGTGCGCCCACTGGGGCATATTTTCTAATCCGAATAAATATTTCCAAAGCAGGATATGCACCGGGGCGCTGCTAAGCCATTCTTCTCCTCTAAAAGCATGCGTTATTTTCATCAGGTAATCATCTACTACCACTGCAAGATGATAGGTAGGCATGCCGTCAGCCTTCAGTAAAACTTTATCATCTACCAAATCGGATTCAAAACTTACTTCACCATGAATCATATCTGTAAACGAAATTGTCTCCTGCCCTGGCATCTTAATCCTGATAACATGCCTGGTATTCTCCTCCAATAATTTTTTAACTTCATCAGCTGGCATCGTAAGAGAATTTTTCATGTTGTTTCTCACAGTACCATCATATTGAGGAGACGGATTTTCTTCAGACTTAAGTTTATTTCTCATCTCCTCCAGTTCTTCGGGAGTATCAAAGGCATAGTATGCAAATCCTTTTTCAACGAGATCTTTTGCGTATTCGAGATAAGAGGCTTTTCTTTCACTCTGCCTGTATGGGCCATAGTTGCCGCCATGCAGGGGGCTTTCATCTGGTTCAATGCCACACCATTTAAGGCAATCAAAAATATATTGTTCGGCACCTTCTACAAACCTTGATTGGTCTGTATCTTCAATTCTAACAATAAACTTTCCGCCATGCTTGCGGGCAAAAAGATAATTATATAGTACAGTTCTTACTCCCCCCAGGTGAAGACCGCCCGTGGGGCTGGGTGCAAAACGAACTCTAACGGTAGATTGTTCCATAAAAAAGATATTTCGGGCTGCAAAGATAAGTTTGCAGTATTTGTGATCGGCATAAGATTTAAAAAAAGCCGCTACAAATGCAGCGGCTTTAAGATCAAAAATGATAATGCAGTTTAGGGTAAGATAATAGTTCTTGGAGGACGCCCGTTTATAGATATCGTTGCGGTGTTGTTACACTCGCCATCACCATAATCTAAAATGGCAAAATGATTAGGGGCATCAAATTTTACACGCCCTTTGTCTATATGGCGGCATGCATATTTTTTTTGCAATGCTTCTAAGATATTCGCAGTTCTCGTAATACCTCTGCCATTAGTCACGCTTGCATTACCGGTTACAGAGTATACATCGTCGAAAAACTGGTTAGGGGTATTCACGCCGCCAGTTTGT
>JANPJW010000417.1:0-3000 GCA_031425715.1 Chitinophagaceae bacterium
ATGTATAGTGATCTTTACGACGGAGACTGCAAGCTACTGGGCCATCCGGATGGTGGCTTTACGGGAAAAGGAGATGGTACTTTGCCGGATTTTTATGATGCAAGAAGTAAGGAGATGTTGGTTTGGGAGGATAAGAGGTGAGGGAAGTCAAAAGTCAAAAGTCAAAAGTGAAAAGTGAAAAGTGAAAAGTGAAAGCCTGCGACGCTAAACTGCATTTCGACGGTGATAGTGGTAGCAGCCCTCAGGCAGAACTTAGTTTGACTAAGATCGGAGATCGTTTTGATATTTTTTCAGGAAAAGTAATAGTAGAGATTAATGCAGTAGTAGCTAAAAAGATCTCACTTTTCACCCTTTAATCATCTGATATGTAATTTTAACCTTCAAAGATTTCACCCCCTACATTCTATAGGGGCAGGCTTTCAACTTTCACCTTTCACATCTCCCCTCACTCCCCACCCTTCGCTGTCTGATTCCAGGTTTTGTAACCGGCTAACTGAATTGTTCTCCCAGGCGGTATTTCCCGCAGGGGCTCTACGGCTTTGCAATGGGCATCCATTTCGGCAGGTAATTTTTGGTAAAGAGCAGTGCCTTCGGTTTTCCATTGTAGCATTTCGTCGGTCACTGGTTTGATAATTTTTGCCGGGTTGCCCACCACCACACTTCGGTTGGGTATGATCTCATCAGCTTTTATAAAAGTGAGGGCGCCTACCACACATTCATCTCCCAACTGCACATTGTCCATGATAACAGCGTTCATACCTACCAGTGAGTTTTTGCCGATGCTGGCTCCGTGGATGATGGCGCCATGGCCAATATGCGCCCCTTCTTTGAGCACCACCGTTACCCCTGGAAACATGTGAATGGTGCAGTTTTCCTGTACATTGCAACCATCCTCTAGGATGATTTGCCCCCAGTCCCCACGGATGGCTGCGCCGGGCCCGATGTAACAATCTTTGCCAATAATCACATTGCCTGTAATGGCTGCCTGTGGATGCACGTATGCACTGGCGTGCACTACGGGAATAAATTCTTTAAACTGGTAAATCATTTAGAAAAGATGAGCAACAAAGTTATCCATCTTTTTTGGCAGGGGCGCCTCTCTGTATGCTTTTGATGATGGCTACAAGACCCCAAATGAGCGCAGCCATGCCAAGAATGCCTACCAGTGCAGCTGCCACATCAGAGCCTCCGCAGGAAAGCTCGCACACAAGCCCCATGAGTAAAAGGGTAAGGCCCACAAATCCTATAATGGCCAGGACTATCTTCCAGGAGTTTTCTGCTTTTTGCTGATCATTGCTAATTTTAGCCAGTGCATAATTTTTTAGTTGCCGTGTAAATTCATGCCTCAGAATACGTTTTTCTTTTCTGTCTAATTGCGCTCTCGTTTTGCCGGAGGCCATAATGTCTGCAGCAGTAGGAGTTTTTACGATGCTACTTGCATAGGCTCCGGGCAGGTAGGGAAGGCTCCCCACATTGTTGAGGGCGGCAGTAATCATAATAAAGGAACAAAACGGCAAGATAAAATCGCAGGTTTTTTGGCGGAGGTAAGAACGCTTTTTGCTGCTGCGGGATGGGTAAAATGCAATGACAGCCATTATCAACATCCAACAGCTCAATGCGATCCAGTCAAAAGGCAAAACGATGTACAGGCGGGTGAGGAGCACTGCGGTGTAGGTAGCCAGTGCAACCAGGGAAATTTTGATCAATACTATCAACACCCGGGCATACGTTATATGCCGGGAAGCCCAGTAGGAGATTGCTTTCATGATCGGTTGTTTTAAGTGGATAATTTATACCATCTGAAAGTAATACCTATCCCACTAAAAAGCAAGGCTTTTAAATATGTGTTTTGGTCGTGCGATAGCATGTTCCTTTAAACATGGCTACAATATGGTTATTCTGATTGCTGATGGAGATGTGATAGAGTCCTGTGGATTTTCCATTGTGAATTTCTTTTGCTTCAGCAGTTAATACATCTCCCACATGCACTGGTTTTACAAAATTGATAGCAGTATCCAGCGCAACGGAAACTACATTGCGGTTGTTGCAGGCAAAAGCAAAGCAACTATCGCCCAGCGAAAAGGCGATTCCACCGTGTACAATGCCGAAACCGTTGATCATCTCGGGCCTTATGGTCATTTTTATTTTACTGTATCCTTCTCTTATTTCTATCAGCTCTATCCCCAGCCATTGGCTAAACAAATCGTGCTTCATCATGTGCTCCACTACCTTGGTGGGATGCAAATTTTGGTTTGTTTCCATCAATAACAAATTTGTAGTTTATTCACCTTTGAAAGCGGGTTGTCTTTTTTCTATGAATGCCTGCACCCCTTCTGCATAATCATGGGTATGGGCAGCTTTGTATTGCAGCTCGTCTTCGGTTTTTAACTGTTGTTCCAGCGTATTGCTGAAAGAAGCATTCAATGCAGCTTTGGTATAAGCCAGCCCTTTAGTTGGCATTTGAGCCAGTGTGGTGGCTATTTGGAAACTTTCCTCTGCAAAACGCTCGTCTTCTATTACTTTGTAAATCATACCCAATCTTTCTGCCTCGGTTGCACTCACTTTATCACCCAGCATCATGAGCGCACTTGCTTTTGCAAACCCAATTAACCGGGGCAGTGTGAAGGTTCCGCCGCTATCTGGTATTAAACCAATTTTACTAAAAGCCTGAATAAAAGATGCGGAACTAGTAGCCACTACGACGTCGCATGCCAGCGCAATATTGGCACCTGCTCCTGCGGCCACGCCATTTACGGCAGCTACCACAGGCTTCTCTATTTGCCTGATGCGGGTTACGATGGGGTTGTAATGTTCAGAAAGGATTACTTCAAATCCGGGTGGGTTTTCACCTACCAATTCGCCGAGGTCCTGGCCGGCACAAAAAGCCTTTCCATTACCGGTTAAGTAAATGGCCCGAATATTATTATCGGCCGCACAATCGTCTAATATTTTTTGTAGCAGCAATGCCATTTCCCTATTGAAGGAATTGAACTTCTCCGG
>JANPJW010000418.1:0-2852 GCA_031425715.1 Chitinophagaceae bacterium
ACAAAACACTTTGCCTTTGGTAATCAGCAGTTCGCCATCATCATGCATGTGCCGCATGGTGCGAATTACTGTTTCTACTCTAAGGCCCGTCATGCCGGCAATTTGCTGGCGTGTAAGATTCAACTGGCTGCAATCCGGGCAAATATTTTTATTGTGTTTTTTAAGATAGTCGAGCAGTGTAGCAATGCAAATGTGCGGATTTTGGCAGGATATGGTCTTTAGCAGCAGTAATTTAAAACGCACTTGTTCTGCCAGTAGCCGGGTGAATTTAAAATGGAGCTGGGGCGAGTCTCTTAGCAGGTCCAGAAAAACTGGTTTGTGCAGCCTGAGCACAATCGACTCTCTTTCTGCTATGGCTGTTGCCGCATAGGGTTGGTCATCAAACAGTGGCAGGATTCCAAAACTTTCTCCGGGTTCTGCAATGTTGTGAATAAACTCTTTTCCCGATTCATCAACATTTATCCATTTTACAGATCCCTTCGCCAATTGGTGGTAAAAACTACAATGGTTACCCTCGGTAAAAATAATCTCGCCGGGCGCTATTTTTTTATAAGTGGCACCCCACGCCAGCAATAAATCTACATCAACTGACATATTAAATATTTGATAACAAAAGTGCCAACAACTGTGCCGCTACCTTATGATTGTGGCCTGATTAAATATGATTGTAATCATGTTTTATAAGACATGTTTAGCAGGAGGGAGATCTGTGCAGTGTTAGGTAAATTCCGGGAGCTGTGAAGTTAACAGTATGATTGAACGCATAAAAGATCATGTCTTCCATTTGTAACCTTGTGTTCCATTTAAAAGCAATTAAAATTTACGTTATGAAAAAATCTCTTCTTGTTGCAACCGTTCTTTTTACATCTGTCCTAATGGCCTGCGGTGGAGGTGAAGACAAAAAAGTGCCTACCTCTTCTACGAGCGAAACTCCGGCAGACGCACCAGCGGCAACATCGGATAATCCTTCCTACGACCCGGTAAGGGGAGAGGGTAAATTTAAAGACGTACAGATACCTGCCACACTAGATAAAACAATGGCCGATGCCGGAGAGAAAGTGTTCAGTGTAAAATGTGCGAGCTGCCACAAGCTTACAGATGAAAGGCTCGTAGGCCCTGGATTTACAGGGGTTACCGGCAGGCATACCGCAGAGTGGATCATGAATTTTGCCACCAATCCGGATCCTATGATAAACAAGGATCCGAAAGCACAGGCTTTGCTGGAGCTTTGCCTGGTGCGCATGCCCAACCAAAATTTAACAGACGAAGACGCCAGGAACGTGTATGAGTTTATGCGCAAAAATGACGGCGTAAAATAGCAAGCTGCATCTGATAGCACCTCCTTCAAAAAAGTTAACCCATACATGCTTTAAACTCATGTATAACTATAACCAAAAAACATGAAAAGAAATACAGTTGTTGCAGTGGCATTGTCCCTTGCAATGTTTGCCGGACTAGGTTCCTGCAAACCAAAAAATGTTGGCTCTGCGGTGAGCGGAGATGCAGCGGCCAAAGCTTATGTGGCGCCCGGTAAATATGATGAGTATTACAATTTCGTATCTGGTGGGTTTAGTGGCCAGTTATCGGTTTATGGAATTCCCAGCGGCAGGTTGCTGCGGGTAATTCCGGTATTTTCTGTAGACCCGGAAAAAGGCTGGGGCTACAGTGAAGAGACTAAACCTATGCTGAATACTTCTCATGGCGAAGTGCCCTGGGATGATCTGCACCACGTTTCGATGTCGCAAACAAATGGCGAAATTGACGGCCGTTGGGTGTTTGCCAATGGCAACAACACACCTCGTGTAGCTCGTATTGACCTGGCCACTTTTCGCACAACAGAAATTTTGGAACTCCCGAACAGTGGTGGAAATCACTCATCTCCTTTCATTACAGAAAATTCTGAGTACCTGGTTGCGGGCACAAGGTTTAGTGTGCCCCCTGATGATAAGAATGGTGATGTTCCCATCAATACCTACAAAGAAAATTTTAAGGGTACAATTAGTTTTGTGAGCATAGATAAAAACAATGGCAATATGGATGTGGCTTTTCAGCTGCAGGGCCCCGGTGTAAACTTCGATCTTAGCCATGCCGGAAAAGCCAAGTCTCATGGTTGGTTTTTCTTTAGTTGTTACAATACAGAGATGGCCAATACTTTGCTGGAAGTGAATGCCTCTAAGCGTGATAAAGATTTTATTATGGCTGTAAACTGGAAGAAAGCCGAGGAGCTGATCAAAGCAGGTAAAGGTCGCAAGCAGGCTGTTAAATATGCCAGCAATCGTTTCGATGAAAAAACCCATACAGCTACTTCTACCATTAAAACAGAAGTAACGGTATTAGATATCCGGGATTATCCCGAAATAGCCTACATGATTCCATGCCCCAAATCGCCCCATGGTTGCGATGTGGATCCTACCGGCGAATACATTGTGGGCAGTGGTAAACTGGCAGCACTCATTCCTGTTTTTAGTTTCGATAAAATTCAAAAAGCAATAGCCGATAAAGCTTTCGAAGGAAGCTACGAAGGCATCCCGGTTATTAAGTATGAAGCTGCTTTGTATGGCGAAGTGAAAAAGCCAGGGCTTGGTCCTTTGCATACCGAGTTCGACGATAAAGGCAATGCCTATACTTCCATGTTTGTATCAAGCGAAGTGGTTAAGTGGAATGTAAAAGATTTGAAAGTATTGGATAGGGCCCCTACTTATTATTCTGTAGGTCATCTTAGCATTCCTGGTGGCGATTCTCGCAAGCCCACCGGCAAATACCTCACTGTTTATAATAAGATTACCAAAGACAGGTTCTTGCCCACCGGCCCGGAACTGGCACAAAGCGCCCAGCTTTATGATATCAGCGGC
>JANPJW010000419.1:0-5782 GCA_031425715.1 Chitinophagaceae bacterium
ATGGCTACCCGGCGGTAGTATTCCATGCCTTCGCTTCGGCTTGGCTTGGGATTGTTGCACACGAATGGAATACCGCCTATTTCCAATCTCTCACTGGTGCTAAAAAAGGTCATATTTACCGGGTAATGATACAGTGAATTTACAAGCGCACCTTTTTCTAACACTACATAGCTCATTCCTGCTTTTTTTGCTTCAAGGGCGCAGGCAAGACCGATGGGCCCGGCACCAACTATAACCACATCATAAAATACTTCGTTCATCTGGCAAAGATATTTATATAATCGCAGCGCTGTAAAAGCGGGATAATTTTGTGAAAGTTAAGGCTGATAACAGGAGCGTATAAAGTGCCTATGTCGAGGGACTTTTAACTACCCGTTTTGCTGATGCTGCGCAATGCGGAGGCTATCCCTGTGTTAGCATTTGCAGAGATATTTTATACAGGCAATGACTAAAGAAGGGGTTGCAGAACTGTATAATAATGCCTCATTCTGCAACAGAAATTTTGCAAACGTTCTTTTACCCGGCCTATTTTAAACTATTTTCGCCCATCAATTTTTTTTTGGCTACCAACCAGCCAAACAACTGATAAATGAAATGAAAGCAACTAATTTATTTACCGCATTCGTCAATAGTGAAAAAACCGGCGGCCTTACGCTTATCGCCTGCACCGTTGTATCCCTGTTGCTGGCCAATACTGGTTTTGGAGAAGGCTACCACGATTTTTGGCAAACTCAATTTGCTGGGCATAGCATAGAGCACTGGATCAACGACGGTCTTATGGCTATTTTCTTTTTACTGATCGGGTTGGAACTGGAGAGAGAAGTTTACCTGGGAGAGTTGTCCAGTATCAAAGATGCGGCACTGCCGCTATCCGGCGCACTTGGGGGCATGCTGATGCCCGCAGGGTTGTACTTATTCCTCAATTATGGAACGCCCACACAATCAGGAGCGGGCATTGCCATGGCTACAGATATTGCTTTTGCCCTCGGCATTTTATCTTTACTAGGCAACCGAGTGCCTACTTCCTTAAAAATATTCTTAACAGCACTGGCTGTGATTGATGACCTGGGGGCAATATTGGTGATCGCTATTTTTTATACCAAAACCCTCCTATGGACAAACCTTTTTATCTCCCTGGGCATCTTTGCCGTACTACTTGCCATGAACAGGCTAAAAGTAAGAAACCTTATTCCTTACCTGGTTTTGGGAGTTGCCATGTGGTATTTTATGCTTAACTCCGGGGTGCATGCAACCATTACCGGAGTGCTGCTGGCATTTGCCATACCTTTTGGCAACGGAGATAAAAAGTCTACCTCCTACATCTTGCAACATGCATTGCACAAACCCGTGGCCTTTGTCATTCTCCCCATTTTTGCATTGGCCAATACAGCCATTGTTTTAAGTTCTGATTTTGGCCAAACGCTCACGGAAACCTACAGTACTGGTATTGCGCTGGGGCTGATTGTGGGTAAGCCACTTGGTATATTCCTCGTTAGTTTTTTAGCAGTCAAAACGGGACTTTGTAAACTTCCCGCAGACATTACCTGGAAGTCTGTAATAGGCGTGGGCTTTTTGGGTGGCATCGGCTTTACGATGTCTATATTTATTACACTGTTGGCATTTGATGATTCAACCATCATCAACAATGCAAAGGTTGTAATCCTTCTTTCATCCTTGCTGTCGGGCGTGATCGGGTTCCTGTTATTGAAAAGAATTTTGAAGGTGGAGATAGCAGAAGAGAATTAACTGCTTTGCCTCTTTCAGCATACCTTGAGAAACATCATAGTTCCGAACCCGACAAATAAGCTGTGAGTGGGTAACTGATCTGATACGGGCATAGGTATACCAACATAAAACAAAAGCCATGGGTATAAAAAATAACAAACAATTGACCGCAGCGGAGCGCATAGCTTTGCTGAGCGAATTGAAAGCCCGTTTTGAAAAAAACATGCAGCGGCATAAAGGCATGGAGTGGTCGCTCGTACAGGCAAAACTGGAGCTGCCGGCTGCTGATACAAAATTATGGTCGCTGCAAAGGATGGAACAAACCGGCGGTGAGCCCGATGTGGTGGGCGTAGATAAAAAGACAGGCGAATATATTTTTTATGATTGCAGCCCCGAAACACCAAAGCAACGCACGAGCCTTTGCTACGACGAAGCGGCTTTGGAAGCGAGAAAAGAAAATAAACCTGCAGGTAGTGCCGTAGGCATGGCGACAGAAATGGGCATAGAACTTCTTACCGAGGAAAATTACCGCAACCTCCACACCCTGGGGAGCTTTGATAACAAAACATCGAACTGGCTACAAACGCCCGCTGAGATCCGCAAACTGGGCGGCGCCATTTTTGGAGACTACCGCTTTGGACGTGTCTTCGTATATCACAATGGCGTGCAATCTTACTATAGCGGCAGGGGGTTTCGGGGCATTTTGAGTGTTTGATCAATGAGCCGGTATTACCTTAAATAAATAGTGCCGGTTTACTTCAAGAGCAAAGGAATTCTTACAGGCTAATTCTATGTGAGCTTTAGGACTTCAGCGTTGCATACAAGGGAACATTTCGAAGGCTGCATGCTTTCTTCAAAGTAAAATTCTAACGGAACGGGAGAAACATTGTAGCAGCCGGCTAACCATCTTTAAAAAAGCAACTGGCAGGTACCTTGAGTTGCAACTTTGGATCGCCGACCATCTCTCCTTTCCCAGGGTAAGGTTAGGGCAATATTTCTGATTTTTTCAGTTAGAAATTTCCAACGGGAAAAACGGTGCCGGGTGGGTGTATTCTTCTCTGCCATTGCTTGTTGCAGCGCCGGTGTAAATTCTGAAAATTCTAGTCCAGAATCCCATTAACTGAATGCCGAAGATGAACAGGATGTAAATGATCCAATATTTATCTATAAATTCATCATAGGCTATCAATGATGGCTGAAATTTACTTTCAACGGTTATAGAAGCCGGGGATGTTATCTTCCATATTAAGCAAATTCCATTATATTATGAACAGAAGAACGGTCATGATTGCAATGCTGATACTGTCAGCAAATCAAACATTCTCACAAAGCAATCAACTTGCCGATCAAATCATTCAGGTTGAAAACAACCTGATTCCCTTTGTTCCTGTAAAAGGCTTTAAAGGTTGGAACATCCTGGACAGAATGAAGTATTATAAAGTTCCGGGTGTTAGCGTGGCAGTTATCAGAAATTATAAAGTAGCGTGGGCAAAGGGTTATGGTTTGGCAGATACCACAACGAAAGTGCCCGTTACTACAGAAACGATGTTTTCTGCGGGTTCTATCAGTAAATTTTTAATGGCAGTAACTGCTTTAAAAATGGTAGAAAAAAAACAAATAGCCTTAGAGGCTCCTATCAACAATTACCTCAGCAGCTGGAAAATAGCTGACAACGATTTTACAAGAAAAGCACCGGTCAGTTTGCGGATGCTGCTGAGTCACTCCGCTGGCACATCCCAAACTTCTTACTTTGGCTTCACACCCAATCAACCATTACCAAATCTTGTAGAAATATTAAGCGGTGCTAAAATTTCTGAAAGCAGGCCTGTGGTAGTCAACAGCGAGCCCGATAAAGAATTTCGCTACTCCGGTGGAGGCAGTATGATAGCCCAATTGGCGTTGATGGATGTAAGCAAACAATCATTCGAAAGTTTAACTCAGTCCATCCTGTTTGATAAACTAGGAATGAAAAATTCAACTTTCACGCAACCGGTATCATCAAAATTCTTGAAGCAATGCGCCTGGGCTTATTCCTCAGCTTCCTGGTTTAAAGGGATGCCTTATGTATACCCACAACAAGCTGCGGCCGGGCTTTACAGCACACCCACAGACCTTGCAAAGTTTTTTATTGATGTGCAAAAATCTTTATTGGGCAAGGGAAAGGTATTGGGCCAGGCAATGGCAAAACAAATGCTCAGGCCACAACAAAACGTATCTGATGGAAGCTATAAAGAACAAATAGCTATTGGTCCGTTTCTTATTCAAAGAACCGACAATAAAGATCCCAAGGGAGTTTATTTTGAATTCACCGGCGTAAATGCAGGCTTTTTGGCTTTTGGTATGGCCAGTGTGGAGGGTGGTAATGGCGTAGTAATTATGATGAACTCAGGAGATGATGTAAATGGCCTGGGAAAAGAAATACGCAGAGCAGTTGCCAAAACCTATGATTGGACAAATTTTCTACCCAAGGAAATTGAACCCCTCAGTTTATCGGAAAATGAGCTGGATAAATTTACAGGACGCTATAAAATGGCAGACGATGAAGTGCTTTATTTAAGAAGGGAAAATAATTATTTGGTCGAGAATATAAACGACGGCAACAACATCTATTGCTTCCCGATTGCCAAAGACAGCATCGTTTTTACTGACTATAATGTAAAGGCGTTCTTTAAAACCGATGAAAAGGGCGAGGTAATTTCCCTGCAAAATATTTGGCAGGAAAAGCCAATGATGAAAATGAAAACAGATGAATTTTCGCCCAGCGAATACCTTAAAATGAAAAAGTATGAGGAAGCAAAAAATGCCTTTAGACAAATGAAAATGAATGAATACAGAATTACCTATTTAGCCTACGACTTAATGAATAAAAAACCGATGGACGCCACCGCAGTGAAAACTATTTTAGAATTAGCTGTTGAGCAAAATCCTAAATCCTCGATCGTCTACAGCCGTTGGGGTGACTATTACCTGAAATTAAAAGACAAGACAAATGCGATAAAAAGCTATGAAACCGCATTGCAACTTGACCCCAACGACGAACAAACAAAGCAAGCACTCATCAATTTGAAAAACTAATGGTTCGAATGATCGTTTTTAAATATTCCACGGCATTATCAAATCATCCGGAAGCCTCGACAATTTTGAAAAAATCCCGTTTAGATGATCGTTTATACAACAGCCAACACTACAACTGATTTAAATCAAATACTCACTCTACAAAAGGCTAATCTTTCTGAAGGGCTGACGGTAGAAGAGAAACAAAGCCAGGGTTTTGTTACCGTTAACCATAGCTTCGATCAATTAAAAAGCCTGAACGAAATTGAAAAGCATATTGTAGCAAAAACAAATGATAAGGTAATTGGTTACTTACTGGCCATGACCAAAAAATCGCAATTTGAGATACCCATCCTGGTACCTATGTTTGATGCATTTGGGAGTATTTTGTATAAAAACAAAAAAGTGGCAGACTACAATTATATGGTTGTAGGACAGGTTTGCATCCACAAAGCGTATAGAGGCCAAGGTATTCTTGACCAGTGCTATACTGCATATAAAGAATACTACAGCGCAAAATACGATTTTGCCATAACAGAAATAGCGAGCGACAATCTCCGTTCCTTAAATGCCCATAAGCGGATTGGCTTCAATGAGGTTCATTCTTATACAGCACCAAACGATACAAAATGGGTGGTGGTAATTTGGGACTGGAAAAAACCTGTGTAAAAAATTGGTTTTGTGTAGATAGTTAAACAAAAACCTGGCGCTCCTTTTTTAAGTTTTTAAAAATCCCTTCGGTAGCTTTTCCGCAAAGAAGGCGTCAATCCCTTACCCGCATTGTAATTTATCATCCGGCATCTATCACCGTCTTCACCAAATATTTACCATGGCATTGTTATTGGGAACATCATTACTGTCTAAAATTCAAACATAAAAATCATGGCATATAAAACTGTAAATCCTTACACAGGAGAAACACTGAAATCTTTTGACGAAATAACCAAAGAAGATTTGGATAACAAACTCGACCAGGCAGCAGCCTGTTTTGAAAGCTGGCGCA
>JANPJW010000420.1:0-4880 GCA_031425715.1 Chitinophagaceae bacterium
TGTACCATGTTCTACTAACGCATCCGGTATTCCCATGATTTTTACATCTGCCTTGTAGCCATGCAAATTCATAAACTCTAAAATGGCAGAGCCAATACCGCCAACGATGGTACCGTCTTCTATGGTGATTATTTTATTGAATTTTGCGAACACTTCGTGCAGCATTTCTTCATCTAATGGCTTTGCAAATCGCATGTCATAATGCGCAGGATTGATGCCTTCTTTCTTAACATCACGAATGGCTTCTGCAGCAAAATTTCCGGGGTGACCAAAGCTTAAAATGGCAATCTCTTCTCCGTCTTTTAATTTGCGACCTGTGCCGATTTTTATTTCTTTCATTTCTGTACGCCATTCAGGCATTGTGCCTTCGCCACGTGGATAGCGGATGGAAAATGGCAACTGGTTTTTTTCTAATTGTGCGGTGTACATTAAGTCTCTTAACTCGCCTTCGTTCATAGGCGCACTCACAATCATGTGGGGAACGCAACGCATGTAAGCAATATCGTAACAACCATGGTGCGTTGGGCCATCTTCGCCCACTAAACCTGCACGATCTAAACAGAAAATAACTGGTAGTTTTTGTATAGCTACATCGTGAATTACCATATCGTATGCACGCTGCATAAAGCTGCTGTAAATATTACAAAATACACGCAAGCCTTGTGTAGCCATACCTGCGCTAAGCGTTACGGCATGCTGCTCGCAAATGCCCACATCAAAAGCACGGTTGGGCATGGCTTCCATCATGAACTTTAGTGAGCATCCACTCGGCATTGCTGGCGTAACGCCCATTATTTTGTCATTTTTTTCTGCAAGTTCTATAATGGTATGGCCAAATACATCCTGATATTTTGGCGCCTGTTTTACTTCAAAAATTTTCTTGGTTATTTCGCCGGTTAGTTTATCAAATAAGCCTGGTGCATGCCATTTGGTTTGGTCTTTTTCTGCAAGCTCAAAGCCCTTACCTTTTACAGTTTTAATGTGCAATAATTTTGGCCCTGGTATGTCTTTTAAATCCTGTAATGTTTCTATAAGTTTGGCCACATTGTGCCCATCTATCGGACCAAAATAGCGAAGCTTTAATGATTCAAATAAATTGCTGCTACTGCTAACCATTCCTTTTAAACCTTCCGTCAATTTGGTTGCCATGCTTCTGCTGAAAGTCTTTCCCACAGGCAGTTTACCCAATAAATTCCACACATCGTCTTTTACTTTGTTGTATGTATGCGATGTGGTAATATCGGTTAAGTATTCTTTGAGCGCTCCCACATTAGGGTCGATGCTCATGCAGTTATCATTTAAAATAATAATGACGTTGCTCTTTTCAATTCCTGCATGGTTCATGGCTTCGAAGGATAGACCGGCCGTCATAGCACCATCGCCAATAACCGCAATATGTTGTCTATCAGTTTCGCCTTTGTAATGGCTCGCCATCGCCATGCCTAATGCAGCAGAAATAGATGTAGAAGAATGCCCTACACCAAATGTATCGTACTCACTTTCGCTGCGTTTTGGGAAACCACTAAGCCCATTTTGCTTTCTATTTGTAGGAAAACTATCTCTGCGGCCCGTTAATATTTTGTGTCCGTAAGATTGATGGCCCACATCCCAAACTAACTGATCGTATGGTGTATTAAATACATAATGCAACGCCACTGAAAGCTCCACCACACCAAGACTTGATGCAAAATGCCCGCCGTGTAAACTCACCACATCAATAATATAGCGGCGCAGCTCATCTGTAACCTGTTGCATATCATCCTTGCTCAATTTTTTAAGATCTGCAGGGCTGTCAATTTGTTGAAGAAGTGGACCGGGCGTTATTTCCATTTGTGGCATTTGTATTGGCAAAAATAAACTTTTAAGGGTTATGTACTGTTTAAATATACGGAATTTCGGGGCGCTAGACTTATAGCTAAGCAATAAACATTATTAAGCTGAATTTGTACGGCATGGTGACAAGAAAACTACTCTTAAATGATAGGAATAAAAAATTTTAGAAGGCGCAGAGTGGGGGAGGAGTTGCAGCAAGAAAAACACAACGGCACATAAACGGGAGTTGGACGGAAGATGGACGAAGGATAAACGAAAGATACTGGTATGAGCCTAGGGTGAGCCTTGGATAAGGGGCGACTGAGGGATGAATAGACGCAAGATGTGAGATGTTAGACTCAAGACATGAGATGTTAGACACAAGATTAAAGACAAAAGACAGAAAAAGTGTTCTTGAAGAGTTCGATTTTTAAGCAATAACTAATTCTCTAGAAATTCAGCATTAGATTGGCATCGGGAGAGTTGCTTAAATACTTAGATGCTTCCTTGATCGTACATACGCCGGGGTAATCTCCCATGAACAGACCAATATCTTCTATTACCTGAAAATGCAGGTGTGGTGGCCAATTGCCATTTTCGTGTGGCTCGCCAAAATGTGCAAATACTTCTCCCCTTGTTACGAATTTACCTACACGCATATCAGTAAGATCTGACAGAGAAAGATGCCCAGATAAAGTAAAAAAAGAGGTAGTATCTAAATTGTGTTGTAAAATAATGGTAGCGCCATAATCGCCAAAATTATCGTTGAAGGCATAGCTGTGCACCATACCGCCAAGTGGTGCATGTACAGGCGTGCCTGCGACTCCCCAAATATCTACTCCTAAATGAAGGGTGCGTGCCTGCTCACCGCTAAATAAATTGCTGCGGCTGTATAAAGTTCTGTTTTCGTTGTAACCGCCAATGCCAAATGTAGCTTTTGAAGCAGTTAATTTATCATTTACCCAGTTGGAAAACTTCTCGGTATCTGAGATTAAATCTAGGTTGATTTCTTTGTTGTTGGTTGTAAAATCGAATGGGATAATTTTATCTTTTTCAGCATCAATTTGTACGACTGGGTGAAAAGTAGATTTGAATTTTTGAAGCGTAAAAGCAAGGTCTTGGTTCATTGGTTGAAGATAAGGAAGTTAAAGACAAAGGAAAAAAGGGAAATACAACACAAGAGACACAATGGTTATAAATCAACTTTGTGCCCTTTTTGGTCAGAAAAATTAACCACGGAGTGCACTAAGAAAATGCAACACAAAGGACACAAGGTTTACAGATCAATTTTGTGAACCTCGTGACAAACCTTTGTATTCTTTGTAGTAAGAAATTAACCACGGAGGGCACTAAGAAAATGCAACACGAAGGACACAAGATTTACAGATCAACTTTGTGTCCTTCGTGAAAAGCTTTGTGTACTTTGTGGTAAGAAAAAATTAACCACAGAGGACACGAAGGAAATACAACACAAAGAACACAAAGTTGAAATGGTTGTGTTCTCTGTGTATAAAATCTATACAACTACATTTATCATTCTTCCCTTTACAAAAATGAATTTCTTTACATCTTTACCCTCGAGCCATTTTAAAATAGCTTCGTTTGAAAGCACTGCCTGCCTTGCTTCTTCTTCGGTTACTTCTGTTGGTAAATTAATGGATGAACGCATTTTTCCGTTGATGGAAACCGGATATTCTTTTGTTGCTTCCACTAGATATTTTTCTTCCAATGTTGGATACACAGCATCTAATATTGAGCCTTCACAACCTAATAAACTCCATAACTCCTCCGTAATATGGGGTGCATAAGGTGAAAGTATTACCAGTAATTGCGATAAAATTTCTTTCTTAAAACACTTTGCATCTGCCATTTCATTTACTGCAATCATAAATGCTGCAACGGCGGTATTGTAAGAAAAGTTCTCTGTATCCTGTTCAATCTTCTTGATGGTTTTGTGGAGGATTTTGTACTCTGCATTTGTAGGTTTTTCATTGTTCCAAACCTGTTTGCCCGGTGCATTGGTTGCAGGATTTACATCTGTATAAAACAGGCGCCATAACTTTTTTAGGAAACGATGTACACCTTCAATGCCTTTTGTATCCCAAGGTTTACTTTGATCCACTGGACCTAAAAACATTTCATACATGCGGAAAGTATCTGCGCCGTATTTGTCAACCAATACATCAGGATTTACTGTGTTATATTTTGACTTGGACATTTTTTCCACTTCTGCGCCGCAGATGTATTTGCCATCATCTTCTAAAATGAATTCTGCATTTGCATATTCACCATTTTTCCATTTTTTAAATTCTTCTAGGTTTAATTGAAATCCATCTACTATGTTTACATCAACATGGATTGGGTCAGTAAGATCAACATATTCAGTTCTAGATTTTAAATTTTGAGAAACAAATTTGCTTGTTCCCTTCACTCTATACACAAACCTGCTACTCCCCTGTATCATTCCTTGATTTACCAACTTTTTAAACGGTTCATCGAAGCCAATGTAACCAAGGTCGTACAATACTTTTGTCCACATGCGACTGTACAATAAATGGCCTACTGCATGCTCAGTGCCGCCTACATATACATCTACCTGGTTCCAATAATCGCTTACTTTTCTGTCGCAGAAAGTGTCAGTATTATGAGGATCCATGTAGCGCAAAAAATACCATGAGGAGCCTGCATAGCCTGGCATGGTGGAGGTTTCTCTAGCCCCCCCGCCCCCCACATGGTAGATCATAACCCAATCTTCCATATTAGCCAGTGGTCCTTCACCATTTGGCCCAGGGCCATATTTTTCTGCATGCGGAAGTTCCAACGGCAATTGATTTTCAGTTAATGGAACAGCTATTTCGTCTTCCCAAATGATTGGAAAAGGTTCACCCCAATAACGCTGGCGGCTAAAGCCCGCATCTCTCATGCGATAATTAATTTTGCGCTTACCTATGTTGAGTTCTTCAATTTTATTTATGGCAACTGCAATGGCGTCTTTCATTAACATGCCATCTAAAAAGCCTGAGTTTTGTAGCTTGGCATCTTTAGTAGAGTTGGCTTCTTCGCCATTG
>JANPJW010000421.1:0-4964 GCA_031425715.1 Chitinophagaceae bacterium
AAAGATCTACAACAACGCATTCCATCTAAACTGATCCCGCCACATATTCCTGTCAGGATCGTCATCACTTCCCCAATCTTTTGATCTTTCAAGCAGGTCGACTCTAAGGCTGGTATTCGTGAAATACTTTTTTGCAGCGGTAGGTTTTATGCCAGCTACATTAACATCATTCACCATTATTTTGGTGGCTATAAAAGAGGTGTACAGCCGTGGTATGGTAAGGCCCAGTATCATTCCTGGCAATCCATTAATAGAACAGGGGCCACCGGGAATCATGATTTCTTCTGTAAAAAAAGCAAAAACATATACACTGTCCATGATCACGCCTACCGCCTTGCGGCAATTGAATCCTGCTATCATCCTGTTCTCGTTGCTCAGTTTCCAATTGATGGCGGGTATGGAATCATCAAGATTAAAATTACTACCGAAAACATTTTTCTGCATATTGAACCTGGAGGTATTGTGATCAAAATACCATGTGTTTTCTTCATCAGACTTTCGAAACCACTCAGGAATTTTTTTGCTTTCATCCCAGCGGCTGAATTTATAAATGCTTTTGTTATCGGCAAACGTAAAGAGGTAATAGCCTGTCTTAAAATCGGGCATCTGGGCCTTAATCAGTTCATCCCAACTGTCGTTGCCCATCGTTTTTTTGATATTGGTTTTAACTTCAAACTCAATACTGGCTTTGCTGATAAAATTTTGCGCACCCGCCTGCCCGATTAAGGAGGCTGTGATAACGAGGATGACAAATGATACTTTCATTTACTTTATAATTTATTTTTTAAAAAATTTCACCGGATGCCCGGCATCAACCAGGCAAGTCTGGTTACTTCAAAACTTCCTCTTTCGCCTTTGGTTGTTTGTTTTTAAAGTCCCATCTAAAACCGAGCATAAAATAACGTTGAAGCCGGTCATTTCTTTCTTCCTGGTAAATAACGCCGTCGAAATTTCTTTCAACGCCTATATTCTGATTCAAGATATCCCTCAGCTGCAGGTAAGCCGTAAATTCATTTTTCTTAAAAGTGCGCTGCAATTTTGCATTCCACAAATTGTTGTTCAAATTCTGTCCTGATGGAAAGGTCTTTTGACGGTAGTAAAAATTGTAATCGCTGTTGATAGACCATACTTTTTTATAATAAACAGTGCCTTGTGCAGATAAAGTGTTCGTACTAAAAAAAGTGACGGCTGAACCTTTGCCAGATTTATCAGACAAGGAGGTAGCGTTCCTATTATAGTTGTATTCATTGCCAATACTTACCTCGTATTTCTTATCCTTCGATTTGGATACCTCTACCCCTAAGCCAGCATTTAAGTTATTGGTAAAGTTGGGAACACCGTTAACCACACTCCCAACCTTGTTAAAGTTCAGGCTTGGATTTAAGTTCAAATTCAGATTTGCCTTTTTTAACTTCCTGCCTATTTGAGACCATAAACCAAAATTCATATTTCCATTGGTATTAACAGGCTGCGTTACTGTATATCCAGATGCTGGGTTAATATCCCGACTATTTGTAATGGCATTGCTTGTAAAGTTGGCATTGATGCCAATGTATTTCCATTGCTCCTTTAAAAAATTATAGCTGTTTGTACTTAGGCTAAATGAATTTGTGAAAGACTGTTTCAAATTTGGATTGCCAATGTATTGGCTAAACTGATCGTTGTTGTTCCTGAGTGGTTGCAGTTGGTTGAGTGTGGGCTGCCGGGTGCGTCCGTTATAATTAAACCGAACACTGGAATTACTTTTATAATTCCACGTAAATATGGCCGTAGGAAAAAAGTTAGTATACTTCCGGTCGTAATTTTTGTTGTAGGTAACATCTTTCAAATTGAACTGTGTAAAATCAATACCTAAACCGAAATTGTACTTAATTTTTTTGTCGGAGAAACTGATTTTTGCTGAGGGCCTGTTAGATATAATTTTTTGATCAAAATCATTGGTAAGTGAATCAATGATGGCATCCCATTTCTCAGTAGAGGGAGTGTAGGAGTAAGTGGCCTGGTCGTTTTTGCCACTGTTCACAGATAACTCGTGGCTTAGTTCCAGTGCAAACTTTTTTGACAGCGGTTCTGTATACACTATTTTAGAACTAACTGTGCTCGTAGACTTACTGATATCGGTGAACTGGTTAGTTTTTCCTGTAATCCCCTGGCCAAAATCCTGGAAGTCCTGCTTCAGATAATTTTCAGCTTCTGAGTTTATAATTTTATAATCTGCGTTCAGCGAAAAAGTCCTCCTGTTCTTTTTAAATTTATGTTTAAACAAGGCTGACCCGCTAAAAGCCTGCTTGTCTGAACTAAGGGTGGAATTACGGGCATTGGTATTGACCAAACCATTTTTTTCATCAGTGGTAATCGTGCTGGTGGCTTCCTCACTGTCGGCGTGGTAAATGTTTGTATTTACGCTTATCTTAAGGCTGTTACTACTGTCTATTTTCATATCGTACGATCCGGATATTTTAAAATCGTAGCGGTCAAGGTGGGTGCTTGTTACATCATTTTTGTTGAGCAGCGAATCCGATCCCGCAAATGAAGTTTGGGTAAAGTTTGTCCTGTCGTTATCATACACCTGGCTATTGAATTTCGGAGAAAAGTTCAACGTGTTTTTATCGTAGAACTTGTTGTTGTAACTCAAGCCCGCATTCATGTTACGGGTGAATCCGTTTTGAGTATTTATGTAAGGCTCCTCATCAGAGCCACGGCCACCACTGGAAAAAAACATCATATCACCATCATCAGACATTTCAAAATTCATGTCGTTGCCTCCAAATTTTTCTCTATCCTGCCAACTCAGCCCATCCTGGCCCGTGTTTCCATTTAATAAAAAAGCCGATAGTTTTCGTTTCCCTTTAAATGAACTAAACATCAGGTTGGTATTGTAGCGGTCGTCAATTTTATTTTGTAAGCCGCCGGCAGCATCAATCTTTCCAAAGTAACCCGTCTTTTTATTTTCTTTTAATTTAAGGTTGATGGTCTGTTTGCTCAATCCGTCATCAATCCCGGTAAACTCCGCCTGGTCGCTCTTTTTCTTAAACACCTGCACTTCCTTAATGGCATCAGCCCTCAGATTTTTTACTGCCATCCCCGGGTCATCGCCAAAAAACTCCTCACCATCTACCAATACTTTTTCCACCGTTTCTCCCATGGCTTTAATCTGCCCGTTTTTATCAACCTGTATTCCCGGCATTTTTTTCAGTAACTCTTCTACGTTGGCGTTGGCACTCACTTTAAAACTGTCTGCTGTGTATATAGTAGTGTCACCTTTTATGCGAATGGGATTACCACTTTTTAAAATGACGGCTTCCAGTAATTTACTTTTAGGTGTAACTGCCACAACTGGTAGTTTCTCATTACCGGTTACAACTTCCATATCTTCTACATAATCTGCAAAGCTGGGATGCATCACCATAAAAATATATTTACCGGGAGCCACGCCGGCAAGCTGGTAAGAACCATCTTCCAGCGTCCTGGTGAAATTTAAAAGCGATGAATCTTTTTGAGAAAGCATGGCCACTACAGCATTCTTCACCATTTTATTGGTAGTAGTATCTTGTATGATACCAGATACAGCAGATGTTTGAGAGAAGGAGAGGTGGGTTATGAATAAAGCTGTGAGTACAAGAGCAATTTTTTTGAACATGTAGTTAGTTTTTATTGGTACTTTTAGTTGGTAGGATAAAAATCAGCTAATAATATATGAGTGCAAACTAACAATTACTAAATTTACGTTAAACCATATTACACAAACGGCTTCATAAAATTTACAATGGCATACGAAGACGATCATTTTGTAGAGAGCACCAAACCGGTCTGGAATTATTCCTTTTTTACTGATGCAGATATTGATAAATTTCAGCAAGGAGAAATGGAAAATGGTTACGAAAAATTTGGCAGCCATTTTATAAAGGTCCTGGAAACGGAAGGTTTTTATTTTTCCGTTTGGGCGCCTAACGCCACAGCGGTGTCTGTAATTGGAGAATTTAATGGTTGGAAAAAAGAACTGCATCCGCTCTTTGTGAGGCTGGACCATTCCGGAATTTGGGAAGGTTTTATTCCCAACCTCACGCAGGGAACGCTGTACAAATACAGCATCACCGGCTTTGAAGGTATTCAAACAGAGAAAGCCGATCCTTTTGCAAATTATGCAGAACTCAGGCCTGGCACCGCTTCTATTGCCTGGCACCTGGATCATGGCTGGGCAGATGCTGACTGGATGAAGCACAGGAAGAAAAATAATTCGCTCACGGCTCCCTGGAGTGTTTATGAAGTGCAACTGGGCAGCTGGATGAGACCCGACAAAAACAATGAAGAATGGTACAACAGTTACCACCAACTGGCAGAGCATCTAGTACCTTATGTAAAAGCCATGGGCTTCACCCACGTAGAGTTTATGCCCGTGATGGAGCATCCTTACGATGGGAGCTGGGGTTACCAGGGCACAGGTTTTTTTGCAGCCACCTCACGCTTTGGCCTACCCGAAGATTTCATGAACCTTGTAGATCAACTTCATCAAAACGATATTGGTGTAATACTGGATTGGGTGCCATCGCATTTTCCATACGATGCGCATGGCCTTTTTAAGTTCGATGGTACGCATACCTATGAGTACAATGATATGCGCAAAGGTTTTCATCCAGATTGGAACAGTTATATATTTAATTACAGCAGGGGAGAAGTACGGTCATTCCTGATAAGCAGCGCACATTTTTGGCTGAACAAATATCATGCAGATGGCATAAGAGTAGATGCAGTGAACTCTATTATAAGACTAGACTTTTCCAGGAAGGAAGGGGAGTGGGAGCGTAATGAGTATGGTGGCAATGAAAACATTGAAGCCATAGATTTTTTGAAAAGGCTCAACAGCATTTTGTACCGTGACTTTCCAGACATTCAAACCATAGCCGAAGAAGCATCAGACTGGCCGGGCATTACCCTGCAGGTAGATAAGGGCGGCTTTGGTTTTG
>JANPJW010000422.1:0-3656 GCA_031425715.1 Chitinophagaceae bacterium
CGTAACCGGGCTTACTACCTGTAGCTCGTTAACCTCACCCTGCGGGTATAAAACAGCCTCCGCATAAGCAAGTCTATAATTAGTAGGATTGATGATAGCTGAATTGCTGTCTTTTTTGCAGCCGCAGAAAACAACAGCCATTGCAGTGGCAAATAAAAATAACCTGGAAAGTTTTGTGCTATTTATCATGATTACAGCATTCAAGTATTAATTGGTAAAAGCCAACCATTAAAACGTAACCAGCAATTTCCTATTTTTTAAAAATATTCAGAAACCATTCAGCTCTGCTATATCTTGATATTTAAAATAAAATGATACTCGAAGAATCTGCTACAAACGTAGGCGATTTATTTCTGGATGCAGACAATCATTTTTGGTATACAGCTTCATCAGGCCCATATTTAACATTGTGTGTTTGCAATATGTTGATTGCTGTGAGCCAGCTACAAAGTATAACATTAGGCCGAGACATTGAGTCAACTCTGGTAGTTTGCCATAGTGCCGATCGCACGGCATAGCGATTCCTTTGTTTCTTTGGGAGGCATACAATCCTACTTCTCTGCAATTCAAACAAATTTGAATACATCGAAAAGTTCTCAGAAGAGCAAAAAAATGTTTGCCCTTTTAACCTAAAACAAGTTTTTACTGCGGACGATTATTATCTCACCCCCCCCCCTCCGCAGTAATCAAAGCCGCCCATTGGTATGCGGTACAAGAGTACGACCCCTGCGTAATCACAGGGGCAAGCTGCAACAGGGTTGAGCAAAGAAAGGTAGCCGGCACCAAAAAATAGTTTGCAAAATCCCAATTGTATTTCAGGTATTTGATGGCCCGCCTACATCCTCCTAACGAAAGTATTTTATGGAAACATCAGCTACACAGCCCGCCTTGCAAACAAAAAATGCTTTATATTCCCACTTCAAATATCTTTCTCATGATAAAAAAAATAAGCTGCCTTGTTATCCTGTTTTCCTTTGTAGCGGGTGTGAGTGCACAAACCAAAAATGACGCTTCACTGGCCGATGTCAACAATTACTTTAAACCCGTTAAGTGGCGGTCCATCGGGCCTTTCAGGGGCGGACGTTCTAATTCGGCTACGGGTGTGCCGGGTAACATCAGCACATACTATATGGGTACCACGGGCGGCGGCTTGTGGAAAACCGATGACATGGGTATTACCTGGGGCAATATCTCTGATGGCTTTTTTAAAACCGGCTCTGTGGGTGCAGTTACCGTTGCGGAGAGTGACCCTAATGTTGTGTATGTGGGTATGGGGGAGCATGCCATTCGAGGGGTGATGACTTCGGGCGGTGATGGCGTATATAAATCTACCGATGCCGGGAAAACCTGGAAGCAGATGGGTCTGCAGCTTACACAACATATTGCCCGTGTAGTGGTGCATCCAAAAAATGCGGATGTAGTTTTTGTGGCGGCGCAAGGACCATTGTATAGCAAATCAAAAGAAAGAGGTATTTATAAATCAAATGATGGTGGTGTTACGTGGAAAAACGTGTTATATGTAGATGAGAGAACAGGTTGTGCAGAAATATCCATGGACATGAACAACCCCTCTATTTTATATGCTGCTATGTGGGAGCATGGCCGCAGGCCCTGGCAGGTAATTAGCGGCGGGCCTGGCAGCGGTTTATATAAATCCACTGACGGTGGGGAGCACTGGGATAAAATGGAAGAAGGGCTGCCAAAAGAAATGGGTAAAATGTCTATTGCTGTTTGTCGTTCCAATTCAGACAAAGTGTATGCCCTCATTGAAAGCGATTGGGAAAAGGATGCAGGAGGTTTGTATGTATCTGGCAATGCCGGCAAAAGCTGGAGCCAGGTTACCGGGGATCACCGGCTGATACAAAGAGCATGGTACTATATTGAATTGTTTCCCGATCCTCTAAATGAAAACACTTTGTATGTAATGAGTGCGCCAGCCCTGCGGTCTATGGATGGAGGAAAAACATGGGAAGATATTTCGGGTACGCATGGCGATTATCATAATTTATGGATCAACCCAACCAACTCCAACAACATGATCATTGCGGATGATGGTGGAGCGGCCGTTACTTTTAACCAGGGCAAAACATGGAGTTCGCAAAACAATATGCCTACTGCCCAGTTTTATCGCATTAACACCGATAACCAGTTTCCCTACAATATTTATGCGGGCCAGCAAGACAATAGTTCTGTAAAAATTACCAGCCGGGAGCTGGGTAGCGGTGGAATCACTACCGCTGGCTGGACGGCATCTGCAGGCGGCGAGAGTGCCTTCCTTGCTTTTAACCCGGACGATCCGCAGTTTGTATTGGGCGGTAGTTACCAGGGTACTATCGAAGTGTTGGATACAAAGGCCAAAGCCAGCACCAACATCATGGCGGCACCCATACAATACCTTGGCCGGGATGCTAAGGATATGAAATACCGGTACAACTGGAATGCACCCATCATCTGGAGCAAACACGAACCCAATGTGTTTTACCATGGCTCGCAATATTTGCTGCGAACCTCAGATATGGGCAAAACATGGACAGAGGTTTCGCCAGACCTTACCCGAAATGAAAAAGAAAAACAGGGTAGGCCAGGAGTGCCCTACACCAATGAGGCAGTGGGTGCAGAAAATTATGGTACGCTGAGTTATCTGTTGGAATCGCCGCAGGAAAAAGGGGTGATCTACACCGGTAGCGACGATGGTATGCTGTACCTCACCAAAGATGCCGGGGCGCATTGGCAAAATGTAACGCCTTCGGGTTTGGCGGAATGTCTCATCAATGCCATTGAAGTGTCTCCGTTTGATAAGGCCACTGCATACATTGCCACTACCCGCTACAAATTTAACGATCATACTCCCGGCCTTTACAAAACAACCGATTATGGAAAAACTTGGGTAAAAATAAACAATGGTATTCCCATGGGTGCATTCACCCGGGTAGTGAGAGAAGACCCCGAGAGAAAAGACCTTTTATTTGCTGGTACAGAACTGGGCATCTACGTATCCTGGAACGGCGGAAAAGATTGGACACCCTTTCAATTGAATTTGCCTGTAACGCCTGTTACGGATTTAAAGATTCACCAAGGGAATTTAATTGCCGCCACCTCCGGACGTTCTTTTTGGATATTGGATGATTTAAGTGTGCTGCGCCAATATAAAAAAGATACTACCAGCTTTAGCATTTTTGAACCAACACCTGCATACCTCGTAAATGGATACAGCGAGCTGGATGAAACAAATCCTGATTTTACCGGTGCACATAAATACCGGGGTGTAAATCCTGCAACCGGTGTGGTGCTTTATTACCAGTTACCCAAGTTGAAAGATTCGCTGGCAATTATAACCATGGAAATAAAAGATGCCGCCGGAAACCTGGTGCGTACCATCAGCTCCAAAGCTGACAGTACCTATACCAAATATGACGGTGGTCCTTCCGCAGAAGCTTTGTTAACCAAGGCTACGGGACTGAACCGCTTTGTATGGAACATGCGGCATGCAACCGTACCCGGTATTCCCAACACCTACATTGAAAGTAGTTACCGCGGCCACAAAGTCATACCCGGAAAGTATACGGTAACCATTAAAGCAGGTGCCCAACAAGCCACTACCAATGCCACAATTTTAGCCAATCCCTTATATGCCACCACCGCTGAAGCTTACAGCG
>JANPJW010000423.1:0-9281 GCA_031425715.1 Chitinophagaceae bacterium
GGCTTGTTTGCAGGCCAGGTTAAAAAAATAAGTAAGGGCAAAGCTAATATGCAACTGGTTCAAAAAATATTGGAACAAGAATTAAATAAATAACAAACTTGAAATGAAGAATATGAAAATGATGGCCTCCATGATTGCACTGGCAATGTTGCTCACCGCTTGCAACAGCAAAGATGAAAAAGGAAAATTCACCCTGAGTGGAGAAGTGAAAAATGTGCCTAACCAGCAGGTGTACCTGGAACAGTTGTTTTTTACCAGCCAGGAACCGCAAGTGTTGGACACGGCCAACATTGAAGATGGTAAATTCAAGGTGAGTTCTACAGCCAGCGAAGATGGACTCTATCGCATCAGGTTCGAGAAAATGAACAGTGGGTTCATCTTCATCAACGACAAACCCAAGATTGATTTCAAAGCAGATATCAACGACGTTTCGCTGCAAGGTCCTGTTTTTAACACCCCTGCAAATGAGGCACTCAAAAGTTTGCTCATCAATATAGAAGGCCAACGCACAGCACTGGTTTCAACCAGTAAACAAGTGGACAGTCTTAAAAAGAACAACGCTACAGACAGCGCCGTTACCGCAGCAAGCCTCCAGCTTTCCACCGTCACCAAAAACTTCAACAATTTTATAACGGGCTATATCGATACCGTGTCACAACCGATCGTAGCATTGTTCGCTTTGGGCTATACCCAGGGCATTGACCCGGCAGCATTGAATGCCGTAGTGCCCAGGCTGGTGAATCGTTTCCCGGGGCACCAGGGTGTAATTGGTGTTGTTACCCAATTCAATCAAATGATAGCCGAACAAAACAAACCGCAGCCCTCCAAAAGCGGCGTGCCAGGTATCGGAAGCCAGGCGCCTGATTTTACCATGAACGACAGCGAGGGAAAACCCTTTAAGCTAAGCCAGCTAAAAGGTAAATATGTGTTGGTAGATTTTTGGGCAAGCTGGTGTGCGCCCTGCCGGGGAGAAAACCCCAACATAGTAGCCGCCTACAACCAGTATAAGGATAAGAATTTCACCATTCTCGGCGTATCGTTAGACGATAACAAAGACAAATGGCTGCAGGCCATTAAAGCAGACAGTCTTACCTGGAAACAGGTTTCTGATTTAAAGGGCTGGGAAAATGCCACGGTGAGCATGTATGGTTATGATGGTATTCCTTACAACGTATTGCTGGATCCGCAGGGAAAAATTATAGCGACATCTTTAAGAGAGAGTGCGTTGCAAAGCAAATTGCAGGAGTTGTTGAAATAAAGCAGGACATTCATTTAAAAAGGGCGAGACCATAAAATGTATGGCTCACCCTTTTTTTAATTGCAATAGTGAGGCTTCTCAATGGGCCGAAATAATTTATACTCCATATACAAAAAAGCGCCCCATTACTTTGGGACGCTTTTCATACATACTTTTAAACAAGATTAGTAGTGTCTGAACTGACCGACCGTTAAAGGTCTTCCTTTTGCGGTGCCAGTCACAAAAAGGGTGACAATTCTGCCTATCCCGACATCCAGCCCTGGACTTAACACTACAGTAGCAGAAGTTGCAACCGTTTGTGTACCTGCCAGCTTAACCTTTGCAGTATACGTACCCCTTGGAACAGGGGTAAAAGCTGAAAGAGAAGCTTCATCTGGCTGTGCTCCGACAAATGTTCTATTACTGATCGTTACAGAATCGTTAGGCGTTACTGAAGTTCGCAGCAAAGTAATATCCACGGCAGGACCATTTACTGCAAGATGAAGAGCCCTAACGTGTGCCATGTTTGTCATTGGCAAAGTCAGATCATCCTTTAAGCGCAACACTTTTGCTGTTCCTGTAGACGAAGTTGTAGTATCGTAAACAAAGAATGAGTAACTCTTTCCTCTCTCAAAATCAAAAGGGAATGTGGGTACATATAAATCACTGGTCGCAACGTTCTTTCTGCGAATGTTAACCGGTCTGTTACTCGATCTTATGGGCAAGTAACCTGAATTCCCAAGGTAAGTTACTCCCGTTGAATTGTAGCGAGCGGTGTCAGCAAACACATGCAAAGTGTCCGTTGGACTTGTAGATGAAACAGGGGATGCGTGAATCACTGCAACACTGCTAAAGCTTTCTGGTTGTTCAAAGCCCTTGTCACAAGCGGATAAGGCAACGATTGAACCTAGCGCAACCGAAAATATTTTTTTAGTTCTATTGATAATCATGTTTAATGAGGTTTATGATGGTAAATCCTTTTTAGAAAAGCTACTAATTGTACCCAGGGTTCTGTGTCATTGCAGCATTAGCATTGAGCTCGGTTAGTGGTATCGGCAATAGGAAGCGGTAATCACCTGCCGGCAAAGTAGTCCCGAGTGTATTTGGTGCATCAGAAACAAGCCTGGCAACTGGAAGATTTTTCCGCTTAAGATCCCAAAACCTGTGACCCTCGTAAGCTAATTCCTTAAACCTTTCTAACATAATTGCATCAATTGCCTCGGTCTTTGAGGTAAATATTACTGGCAAATAACCCGTAATACGATTTGCCCTAAGAGTATTGATATCACTCTCCGCACTATTAGGTCCGGTGAATTTATTTTGCTCAGCTCTGGCCTCAGCCCTAATTAAATACATTTCTGCAGTGCGAAGTACCTTTGCGTTGTTCACATTCTCATTTGCTGTTGCATAACCTGTTCCTGCATATTTAGCAATGAGACGTGTCTGTCTTGGAGGATTTGCGGTCAGTAATAAAGGTTCGTCCTTGAAATAAGAATTAAATCTTACATCATTCACTTTATCATAGCTGTCCCATATTTTATCAGACGGCTTCCAGGTAACTCCACCAATGTTAGAGATGCTGGCTGATGTGCCCCTAAAGAGGGAACCAATTCTTACTGTAGCACTTGTTCTGATAATCTGCATTGCAACCTCAGTGGTATTTGCGTCGGTCCATATACCGGGGAATTGTGCGATCGTTGATAAAGGAAGTGCATTTATAAAAGCTGTGCTTTGTGCTTCTGCTCCAACCCAATCATTCATGTACAAGGCAACTCTAGCGTGCAGACCATTGGCCGCAACCACTGTAGCTCTATTTTTTTCTGTTAGACTAGTAGATAGAAGAGTTTTAGCTTCAGTTATATCAGCCAGTAGATTTTGAAAATACTCAGCCATTGGTATTCTAGCCTGCGGATCAAATGAAGGGGTTTTAAGGTAAGGCATTGCCAAACCTGTTGGGGTATATTGGCCGCAGTAATAACGGAATAATTGCAGATGAGCAAAAGCTCTTAAGAATAATCCCTCGCCACGTAAGCTTGCCCTTTTCGCCTCATCTCCAGCCAATAAGGCTTGAGCAGTTGGTAAAGCTTGAAGCACCAAATTCACCCTGTTAATGGTCCGATACTGTGGAACGATAGCGGTGAAGTTATCCCTTATCCCAACGTCTGTTGAAGAGTATTGCCACTCATGAGTAGATGCTGCATTGTAAAATTCACCTGCCGTCTTCATTTCATCTGAAAGAGTTGCATTTAATAAGATATCCATTTCCACTCCTACACCACCATATGCCCCTATAACTGCCGATTCATTATTTGCAATCGTTTTTAAGGCAGTGGGTCCAGCTATCAGATCGGTTTCTTGTATTTCTATGACTTTTTTGCAAGCCATAAAGGTGATGGTTATTGATAAAAAAAGTATTACTTTTTTAAGTCTCATGTCGAAAATAATTAAAGGTTAAAAATTGATATCCAATCCTGTAACAATCATCCTTGGATTTGGAAATTCGTTAAGACTGATGTTGTTATTGTCTTCCGGATCTAAACCTCTCCAAGGACTCCAAATAGCAAGGTTCTGTCCCTGGATGTAAAATTTGGCACTTTTAAATATTTGAGTCCCTTTAATATTAAGCGCTGGTACCTGGTATGCGACGGTTAAGTTTCTAAAACGAATGAACTTTGCGTCATGAACATCTGCTGATGTGAACTGACGGTCATATAAAGGCGACGAATAAAACTTAACATCGCCAGGCTTTTGCCACTGATCAGTAAGCAGTATTGCATTTTGATTTACTGCATTAATGTAGCCGGCAGTGCTTCTTGTTGTCCAACTTTCTACGTTATCATAACGGTATACATCAAACTGATAAGAAAACAAGGCACTTACAGTGATTTTTCCGAAACGCACATCCGTATTAAATCCTCCCACGTGTTTCGGAAGGTAAGTTCCAAATTTCGCAAACAAACCAGCTTCTCCAAAATTGGTGGTTGTAGTTCCATCCGCTCTTTCATATAAAGGACGCCCGGTTGCTGGGTCTGCACCTAAATAATTCTGTGTATAATGAGATCCAAATGGTAGCCCTTTTCTGATAATCCCTGTTCCTACAGGATATTCATTTACTGGACCAAGATCTACTATCTTATTCACATTAATTGCATGGTTGAATCCCACAGATAAGCCGAAATCTGTTACCTTAATAAGGTCGAAATTTGCAAGAAGCTCTATTCCTTTGTTTGACATGGTTCCAGCATTAATCGGCAAATTCACTCCTCCAAAACCAGAAGTGGAACCTAGCGGTAAGCTTACGAAAAGGTCTTTTGTTACATTTTTGTAAAGGTCAACTGTGAACTTGGCTCTATTTTTCCAAAACCCGAAATCCACTCCAAGGTTAGTTTTTTCAACAACTTCAATTCGCAGATTAGGATTACCCGAGGTAGTTGGAACTTGTCCAGTTATAGAGGAGCCTATAAAGGCGGTTGAGCTTCCATAAACAGGTAATTGAGGACCTAAATAATTGGTTATTCCATAAAGGCCACCGCCGGAAATACCGTAGGTACCTGTACTAATACTTCCAATGTTTGGCACTTCTCCGTAAGAGAGTCTCACTTTTAAATCAGTAAGAACTTTTTGGTTCAAGAGGAAACTTTCCTTCATCGCATTCCAAACAAAACCTGCTGAGAACGTTGTTATTTCCTTGTTTTCAGGATTAGCAATTCTGGAAGTTCCGTCTCTACGGATATTGCCTGTTACGCTGTATTTATCGTCGAAAGTGTAACGACCTGTTGCGAAGTAAGACCTGATTCCAAATCCTGACTTAGCACTAGAAGCATTTTGAGGATAAGTGGGTGCACCATTAGTAGGTATAGTACCCGCACCTTGACCTGTTAAGGGCAAACGTCCATCTAAATTAAACAAAGTAAAGCCTAAGCCTCTTTGATAACCTCTCACAACTTCAAAATATGCCCCAACCTCTACTTCATGCTTATTAAATTTTTCTAAATAAACAGCACTTGTGGTATTAATCAACTGTGCTCGCAACCTGTAAGATTCAGCCTGAAACCCAGAGTTTTGTGTTTGCAGGCTCCCAATGTAGGAGTTGGCATTGATAGATCTCAGGCCTAACTCACTCGCCACATCAATCCCAAATACATTTTTCAACGATACGTTTGGCAAAAGTTTAAAACCAAGCGTTAAGCCAGTATTGATCTTAATCTGCCTGTCTTGCCAGTACGAATTTGCTATGCCTTCTAGCGTATTTCCAATAGCCTTTGGAGAGGCGGCAGTGCTTGAACCAAAAATTGGCTGGCCCTGTGAGTTAAATGGATTCTCGTAAGGTTTTGCTCTCCAAACAATCTGGAACGGGTTTCGAGCCGAATTACCTTGCCAATCTCCTTCATTCAAATTGGTATAAGCATAAGCTGCTGTGTTATTAAACTGGAATGATAATTTTCCAACAGTATGGTCCAGATTGAACCTTGCGGAATATCTTCTTAACCTTGAATTTAAATCTATGCCCTCCTGATCAAACAAGCCAACGGAAGCAAAAAACCTGGTTTTATCAGATCCACCGCTGATGTTAATCTCGTTTGTTTTAGAAACACCTTGCCTAAACAAAACATCATAGTAACTCGGTTGAATATTTCTGAAACTATCAAGTAAAAAATCTCTTCTAGCTTGCACTGCAGGTGTCTGTAACAGATAGTCGGGATTTTTATTTGAATAAATCCATCCAGGACCGGTAACACCTACACCGGCAAGTCCTGTTCTCTCTTCATACTCCAAAGCTTGAGCCGTGTTCATCATATTGAAATTCGACGGACTCGGAGCTTGTGTTAACCCATACTGACTGCGATAAGTAAAGTTTGTTTTTCCTGCCTTACCCTTTTTAGTTGTAATTACGATTACACCTAAGGCCCCTCTTGCTCCGTATAGTGCGGCAGCACCTGCATCCTTTAAGATTGTAATACTCTCAAAGTCATTTGGATTAAACCCGGCAAAATCTCCTGCTGGAATTGGAACACCATCTATAACATAAAGTGGTTGTACACCGGCGCCAGATATAGACTGAATACCCCTGATTGTGATGTTAGCACTACTTCCAGGTTGACCTGATCCGGAAACCACGTTCATACCTGGTGCCCTTCCCTGAAGCATTTGGTCGAAGGAGCCAACTGGGACGTTTTCAACTATTTTGTTACCGAGAACAGTTGCTGCGCCGGTAAACTGAGATTTCTTCTGCGTTGAATACCCTGTTACCACCACCTCTTCCATGCTCAGATCGGAAGATTTCATCACGATTGTAAAACTAGTCCTGGAACCTAATGAAACTTCTTGGGTGGTAAAACCAACTCCAGAGATGACAAGAGTTCGGGAGCCCGTTGGAACACTCAGTGAAAAATTACCGTTTTCATCGGTAACACTTCCACGTTGGGTGCCTTTTACAACAACAGATGCGTTAGAAACGGCAGTTCCTTTGTCATCTTTGAGGCTACCAGTAACCTGCCGATCCTGGGCCATTGCACTAAAGACAAAGCTTAATGCAACCATTAAGGTCAAAATAATTTTTCTCATTGCTTGGTTTTAAAATTTTTAGTATTGGCAAATATAATGTCTAAACAATAATATTAACATAACATTAGACCAAAAAGTTTCAGATACGCTGCTTGTCAGTTATATTAAAAAAAACATTATGTATTGTGCTATAACGCTCACGCACGTTTCCTTAAAAGCAGCAACAGTACTGGCAATAGTACAAGGTTGGTAACCGTTGCCACAAGCAAGGTTACAGAGGTGAGCCACCCCAGCGCAAAGGTTCCTCCAAAACTGCTTGCACAAAAAATGATAAATCCGGCTGTTAATACAAGAGAAGTATAAATGATGCTGAGGCCTGTTTGATGCAGGGTACTTTTTACAGAGGCAGCAACGTCGTTGTTGTACTGCGGAAGTACCTGTTTGTAATTCACCAAAAAACGAATAGTGATATCTACGGCGATACCCAGCGCCACACTAAAAACCAGCACAGTAGAGGGTTTCAGCGGTACGCCTGCCCAGCCCATCAAACCAGCAGTTACTATCAAGGGTACAAGGTTGGGTATTAAAGAGCACAGCAGAATGCGAAAACTTTTAAACAAATAGAGCATACAGACTGCGATCAACAGAAAGGCCCAAAAGATACTTTCTTTGAGACCGTTAATTATAAAACGGCTGCCTTCTAAAAAGGTGATACTGGTGCCGGTGAGGGTCACTTTGTAACTGCTATCAAAAAGTTCCTGGGCCCTGGTTTCAATTTTTTCTAAAATAACGGGTAGTTCTTGTGTACCTACATCAGCCATGCTCACGCTAATGCGTGCACGCTGGTTGCTGCTGTCTACAAAGGAGCGCAGCATTTTGGTAAAATTGTTTTGCTCCTGCCCATCTTTGGCAGGGCGCAGGTATTCACCCACAAAAGCGCCGTCAAAATCATTGGGCAATAGGTAATTAAAAGAATCTCCTTCGTAAAAGCCCTGCTTTGCAAATTTTAATCCTTCGGCCACACTCAGGGGGCGGTTCATCTGCGGCTGCGCTGCTATAAACATGGCCAGGCTGTCTACTTTGTTGTAAACTTTTAACGCCCGCAAACCAGAAAGACCTCTTTTCTTTTTGGTGTCCACCACAATTTCCAACGGCATTACACCTTTAAAATTTTTCTCAAAAAATTTTAGGTCTTTGTAAATGATATCATCTTTAGGAAGGTCATCTACAATTTTACCGACCGTTTTTAATTGTAAGATGCCGGCGACACTAACCGCAACAACCAGCGCCGTTATAATCAACACTGTTTTCTTATAATGGAATACCCAGTGCTCAATTTTATTAAGCAGGTTTAAAATCCATTTGCTGTGCAGGTATTTCAATTGGCTTTTTCCTGGCGGGGGCAGTAAACTCAACACCGCTGGCAGCAAGATAAAAGAGATCACAAATATGACCATAATGCTCAAGCCTGCCACTGCACCAAACTCTTTTAATATCGCACTTTTGGTTAAGGCAAATACGGCAAAACCAATGGCTGCCGCAATGTTACAGAAAAGCGTAACCACGCCCATCTTGCTTACCATGTCTACCAGGGCGGCTTCCTTGTTGCCGCTTTTAATATAAGAGGTATGGTATTTATTGATGAAATAAATACAGTTGGGAATACCAATAACCACCACCAGCGATGGAATAAGGGCAGTGAGTAAAGTAATTTTAAAGCCAAAGAGGTAGGTGATACCTATCGTCCACACCACACCAGTGATTACCACCAGCAGCGACAGCAGCGTAGTGCTTACAGACCGGAAAAATACCAGTAAAATGAGGACACTAAAGGCCAGCGATCCAAACAAAAATAACTTCATCTCTGCCTGAATTCTATCTGCCACTACGGTTCTAATGAGGGGCAAACCACTTAGATGTGTAACAATGCCGGTACGTTTTGAAAAAGAATCGACGGTGCTGGTAATATTATTGATTACGCCGGTTCTTTCTTTACTATTCAAAACATCCTTGTTGATGCGCACCCCCATAAGATAGGCATGCTCCTGTGAGTTGTAAAGCAGGGAGCGATAAAAGGGCAGGTTGTAAAAAACAGCTACCATACTGTCCAGGCTTTGTTGTGTACTGATGCTGTCTCTAAAGATGCGCACTGCATTCAGCCTTTCGCCGGCACTGTCTTTTTGCAGTGCCACGGCACTTGGTACACTCAGGATATCTTCTACAAAAGCAATTTTTTTTAAGCTGCTGTTTAATTGTTGGTAAGCCGTAAAGTTTTCTAGCTGAAACAGTTCTTTGTTTTGAATACCCACCACCAGCAGGTTTCCATCATCACCAAAGGTTTTTTTAAAAGCTACATAGTCCTGGTAGCGCTCGTTGTTGGTAGGTATGGCTTTAGAAAACTCGTAGCTCAGTTTTATTTTGCTGGCATAAAACCCCATGATGGCGGTACTGATAAGCAAAGCTGCTAATAAAATGATCCTGTTCTTAAGGACAAACTGCGCCAGGGCTTTCCACATACTTTATTTTTTTGCAAAGAAAG
>JANPJW010000424.1:0-1755 GCA_031425715.1 Chitinophagaceae bacterium
AATTCATGTTCTTCGTGGGAATAACGGTCGAACCGTCCCCGTCCGCACCGGCAAAAAATTAGGCAGGGATGACTAAAACAGGCATCAATAATTATCTATCTGCAAACAAGGCCCCCAACCTTTCATCTCGATAATCATCCAGCAACATCAGTACATTATCCAAATGTGTAAATTCATGCTCCTCGTGGTAAGTTTTAATCACCACTGCTTTCATTCCGGCGTTCAAGGCTGCTTCAACGCCTTTGGGAGAATCTTCAAACACTATACAATCTTCATAAGCTACCCCAAGATCATCGGCACATTTTAAAAATACATCGGGGTTGGGCTTGCTCACCGGCACATCATCTGCAGTGATAATAGCTCCAAAATAATGCTGCACGGAAATATTATCCAGTAGGTAATTTACATTGAAGGGGCTGGCGGCAGTACCGATCGCCATTTTAATAGCATGTTGTTTTGCTTTTGCTAAAAACTCATCAAGGCCATCTATCAGTTTTAGATGAGGCAGAAAATTCTGCTGATAACGTAGCTCTTTTTTTAAGGCGTATGCCGCTACCTCCTCTTCACTGTAAAAATCTTTTCCAAAAACCCGTTCAAAGAGCTCTTCGTTTTTACCATACATGTGGCTCTTTACCTGCGCCATGGTCATGTTGGCATGCATATCTTCATTTAAAATATCAAACCATGCTTTTTCATGATGCTGCATATCATCAATCATGGTTCCGTTCATGTCAAATAAAAAAGCCCTTGGTTTCATATGCATATTTTTTGCAAAGATAACCAAGGGCAATTAATGGAAATAGCTGGACGCTCTTACTCTATAAAATATACTTTCCGGATCTTGTTATTCTCTATATGATAAATAGCCGTGGCTTCCACAGCAGGGCCTCCAAAGCCTGTCACATATTCCTTGTCGATGATCACATTGCCCTGAACGATTCTTGCCTTTATTTCGCAATGCAGCTCTGGCACTTGCTTAAAAAAAGCATAGTCTTTGCGCATGCTCTCTTTGCCTTTCCCTAAAAGTTTACCGGTTTTGTAATCGTATAATTCAACATCATCTGCATAGGGTTCCAGAAAAGCCTCCAGGTCCCTGGCGTTGTAGGCATTCAACTGGCGCTGCACAAGGGCGAGGGGCGATTCTTTTATGAGAGTATCGGGTTTGATTATATTTCCTTTGTTGATGACCATGTTAATTTTGGTGAGATTATTCAAATCGTCTAGCGGGTTGGCATCTAGTAAAACCAGGTCGGCAATTTTTCCTTTTGCAATGCTGCCACTTTCGTTTTCTTTGTTCAAAATGTACATGGGGTTGATGGTAGCCGATTGCAACACCTGCCAGTTACTAATGCCCGACGCTTTCATTTTTAATAACTCTGACAAATAAGAACCGCCATGCATGGTACCGATATTACCGGCATCCGTTCCCGCTGCAATGCGAACACCGCCGTCTGCCAACTTTTTTAAATTAACCAGGCAAATAGAATCCAAAGTTTTAGCTGCTGGTTTCCCCTTGCGGGTTTGCTCCCGGTATAGTTTTATCATAGGTTCGGGTAAATGTTGCAGATCGAACAACGTACCCAACTGGTAAGGATTAGAGCCTGTAAACTCATTCATTTGAAAAACATATTCCTGACCAAACACTTTGTTGTAGTTATCGTACACCACCAACGTTGGGCACAGCACAGTTTTCTTTTCTTTTAATAATTTTATAAAATCATCTTTTACCACTTCGTCATCTACGCTGTGCACCAG
>JANPJW010000425.1:0-21918 GCA_031425715.1 Chitinophagaceae bacterium
CAGCGAAATATCTTCCCCCAAAATTCTTTTGGCTATAGCTTTAAATTCCAACTCTGTAAAAACCTCTATCAAAGCTTCTTTGTTCCACTCCTGCAGGCCGTAATCTCCTTCATGAAATTCTACGGGCACATCAATAATAATCGTAGCCAGCTTTTTACTTACGATGGCCATTTCTTTTCCGTTTCTTACTTTTTCACCCAGCGACCCTTTGATGCTGTCTGCATTGGCCAGCACATTTTCTAACGTTCCGAACTCCTTTAATAATTTAGCCGCAGTCTTTTCCCCAACTCCGGCAATACCGGGAATATTATCTACTGCATCACCCATCAATCCCAATATATCTATTACCTGGCTTACATTTTCTATTCCCCATTTTTCGCATACCTCCTTCGGGCCTAAAATTTCCAGGGTACCTCCCTGGTAGGGCGGTTTGTATATTTTGATATTGTCTGAAACCAGTTGCCCGTAGTCTTTGTCGGGAGTTACCATGAACACTTCGTACCCGACTTTCTCAGCCTGCTTGGCAAGGGCCCCGATGATGTCGTCCGCTTCGTAGCCATCACTTTCTATTACAGGTATATTGAATGCACGCAAAATCCGTTTGATGTCTGGAATGGCTCCACGGATATCTTCCGGTGTTTCCTGCCTGTTTGCTTTGTAATCTGCAAAGTCTGTATGTCTTTCTGTGGCTGCATGCGTATCAAAACAAACGGCAATATGAGTAGGCTTTTGATTGTTGATGAGATCTATGAGCGTATTTACAAAACCAAACTGCGCATTGGTATTTTTTCCATTTGAGGTTACCCGGGGACTTCTGATAAGGGCATAGTACGCTCTAAAAATAAGGGCATAAGCATCGAGAAGGAATAGTTTTTTTTGCATAGGGCAAATGTAGATTTTTGGATTTAAAATATCGTTCCCAGTTTTTATTGCAGCTTTTCAGGGATACTTACTCAAAAAAATTAAGGCCACTTGGCATTTTTTTTGTTTCTTTAATGGCGGTTGCATCATTCACGTGACCCACTTCTCCCATATCCCATTTAAGGCACTTCCGATTGGCTGCTTCAGTTTTGACTTTTCCAAATTCTAATTTATGTTCAAGTTTTACACTTTGTTAGTGGCATGCTGCCTTGCATACAGCGGTATTTTTGCACAAACCCATACGCCCGTATATTTATCTCAAAGCATACCCAATGCTAATTCTAAGGGCTTTTACAGATACCTGCCCGCTGACTATGCCAGCAGTACTAAAAATTATCCTGTAATTATCTGGCTGCACGGTGCAGGACAGATAGGCCAGGGCAACAGTACAGACCTACCAAAAGTATTGCAGCTTGGCCTCCCCAATGTTATAAGTAACGGAGGCTTTCCAGCAACATTCAACGTTGCTGATACCAGCTATTCTTATATAGTGATTTCGCCCCAGTTCGCATCCTGGCCTACTGCTGTTAATGTAGCAGGAATTATCAGCTATGTAACTGCTAACTACAGGATAGATCAGGAGAGGATTTACCTTTTAGGAATGAGCGCCGGTGGCGGCGGTGTTTGGGAATATGCCAGTGCAAGTGTAGCCAATAGCAACAGACTTGCGGCCATTATTCCATTTGCCGGCACTACCAATCCTACGCAGGCCCAGGCCAATCGTATAGCCTCTACCAATTTACCTGTATGGGCTTTTCACAATACGAATGATGGTACCGTACCGGTAACCAATTCCCGAAATTGGAGAAACCTGATCAATGCCTACACTCCCACGCCCAGCCCTTTGATGCGACTAACAGAATTTCCGATTGTAAGTAGCAATGCTATAATAGCCCATGACTGCTGGACCAACACGACGGTTCCGAGTTATAAAGTAAATAATCAAAACATATACGAATGGCTCCTGGGGTATAAGAAAAGAGTAATAACAGTGAACATTCCACCCACTGCATATGCAGGTGACGATGCTTTCATTGTGTTGCCATCTAATCTGGCTTTAGACGGGCTGCTGTCATCAGACCCCGATGGAAGTATTACTTCTTACAGATGGAGAAAAATTGCCGGGCCATCTGCCTATCTTTTTTCTGATTCTACCCTTGCGAACCCCACGGTACAAAATTTAGCCGCTGGATTATATTCATTTGAACTTACTGTTACAGATAATCAAAATGCATCGTCAAAAGACACAATGCTTGCCAATGTTTCGCCCGAACTATCTCAGGGAGCCGAAAGACGGGTCTTAATAGATGTAGGTCCTACCCCAAGTGCCGGGGCAGTTACTCCATCTCCCTCCAACGGGTATTACTGGAACAACATGACAGACGCAAGGCCGGGTGTGAGAATTACAAATGCAAAAACAGTAGCCAATGCCAATACGACCATTGGACTTTCTGTAATTAACCGTATAGACGGCACAGCAAATACTGCGGGTAACGGAATGAATGGTGGCAATACCACTCCTGCTGTAGGTATTTACCCGGTAACAGCCACCAGGGACTTTGCCTATGCTCACAACAGTGCGACAAATGGCCGATGGAAAATAACGGGGCTGGAGACCGACAAACTTTATGTAATAAAATTTTGGGGCTCAAAATCTGGAGAAACAAGTAACAGAGATCTTGAGATCAAACGTTCCGACGAATCTGTATGGAAGAGTTACAGTGCAGCAAGTAATACTAATTTTAACAATGCCGCTGCTTTTAATGTGACGGGTAAAATCGAAGTAGATTTTGACATCAGAACAAAATCTCCCAGTATCTATGGATATATAAACGTAGTAGATATCAGTTGGAATGTAGCCACCAGCCCCTCTAATTCTCCCCCGGTAGCAAACGCCGGTGCGAACATTGCCATTGAACTTCCACAGGACTCTGTTACACTTAGTGGTTGTACTTCTACAGACCCCGAAACTGCAAACCTGAAGTACAAATGGACAAAAATATCTGGCCCGTCGGGCTCCTCTTTTATCAACGATACTTTGTGCAATCCCAAAGTAAAGGGCCTGGTCCTGGGTAATTATTCTTTTGAATTGATGGTAACAGATACCGGAAGCCTCACCGACCGTGACACGGTGCTACTCACGGTAACCGAGGGTTTTTCTTATGCAGTGCCTGCATTGCCGGCACCAACCTGCCCCCAGCCATACAATGTAGTTGTACTAGGTTCCTCTACCGCGGTGGGTACCGGAGCATCTCACCCGGATAGTTCCTGGGTAAATAAATTCAAAAGGTATGTGCAGCAACAAAATGCGCAAGTAACGATAACCAATCTTGCGGTGGGGGGTTACACGAGTTACCAGGTATGCCCTACTGGCTTTACTCCAGGCGCTAACAGGCCTGTTCCCGACACGGCGAGAAACGTGACGGCGGCTTTGGCTTTAAATCCCGATGCAATAATCATGAACTTACCCTCTAATGACGCAGCATCCGCATTCACTCTGCAGGAAACTCAGGATAACTTTAATAGGATTGTGGCTGCTGCCGAACTTCAAAATGTGCCGGTTTGGGTAACCACTTCACAACCAAGGACTGGCCTTTCAGCAGGTGCAAGTAATAATCTGGTATTACTCAGGGATTGGGTAAACCTCCGTTTTGGTAACAAGGCCGTTGACTTCTGGACCGACATTGCAAATGCTGATGGAACGGTGAATAGTTATTATAGCTCTGGAGATGGTATTCACATCAATAACTATGGGCATCACACCGTATTTACCCGTCTTCTCCAGGAAAAAATATGGGACAGCATTTGTCTTCGCAGAATTGCTGCTCTCAACAAACCACCGGTGGCCAATGCTGGAACTGATTTATTACTACAATCGCCTGCAGATAGTATTCGTTTAAACGGAGCGGCATCTTACGACCAGAACGGGAACATTGCTACCTACAAGTGGCAAAAGATAGCAGGAGGAACCGCAACTTTAATAAATGACAGTGTGGCGAATCCCTGGATAACTGGATTGGTTGTAGGAAACTATTTGTTTGAATTAACAGTAACGGACGATTCTCTTGCATTTGACCGGGACACAGTGGCTTTGTTTGTAAATTCCCAACCGTTGGCAAGTGCCGGATCAGATGGCACGCTTACACTGCCTAACAACAGCCTAAGCTTAAATGGCAGCGGTTCATCTGACAGTGACGGAAACATTATTGGTTTCAGCTGGAGAAAATTTTCGGGCCCTACGGCAACAATTATCAGCCCGGCTGCCGCACAAACAAATGTGAATTTTACAACGGCCGGCACTTATCAATTTGAGTTAACCGTTACAGATAATAACGGCGGCACTCATAAAGATTCAGTTGTGATCGTTGTAAATCCTGATCCCAATGTTCCACCGTCAGCCCAGGCAGGCCCCGATAAAACTATTCAGTTACCTGTTAACCGGGTACTACTGGATGGCAGGTCATCGTCCGATGCCAATGGGACAATAACATTGTATCAGTGGAGCTATGTGAATGGTCCATCAGGGAGCCAGCTTTTGACAGCTACTAACGACAGCAGTTCGGTAACATTTACAAATCCCGGCACGTATGTATTTCGGCTAACCGTTACCGATAATGGAGGGCTTACTGGTACCGATGATGTACAAGTAATCGTTTTGGCAGCACCGGTAACAACAAAATCTATCAAAGTAAATGTTATCAATGGCGGTATTACTTACAGCAATTCTCAATGGAATAACTGGGCACCGGTAGCCAATTTAAACAGTGCAACCTTTAAATATGAAGATGGTTCACAAAGTACCGTTTTTGTAAACTTGCTGCAGGGTGGTAATTTCTCCGATAATGCTGCAAACTATCAACCTGCTGCAACAGGATGCCCGCCTGAAGTACTCAGGATAAATTCTATGCACACCATTCAAAGAACGTTAACCGTAAGTGGCTTGTCTCCTTCAAAAAGCTACAGTTTTGAATTTTACGGTAGTCGTGGTTTTACATCTAATAGCAGATCAATCTATAGAACCGGATCTAAATCAGACACCATTACTACAGATTTTAATGCCAACGATGTTGCCCGCCTAAACGATATATTACCAGACAACACCGGCAGGATCGTGTTTACCTTAAGCATTATTGGTACTTATCATTACATGGCTGGTTTTACAATTAAAGAGCCAGCTACTGCACCAGCAATGGTCGCCAATGTTGTGGAAGCTGAGTATAGAGCCAGCATCAACAACGAGCAGGCGAAGGACCTGATGGCTGAAACCGTTATATACCCTAATCCTTTCACTGATAGAATTCAGGTTAAATTGGGAAGCAGTACTGCGGGCTCTTACAAACTATACCTGACAGATGTTGCAGGCAAAATTATTTTGCAAAAAAATGTTGCAAGCAGCGGAGCAGGTGCAGTAGAAAATGTGGGAACTAAGAACCTGCAAAGGGGAACTTATTTTTTACAGATTTTAACAACAGAAAAAAGGACAACTTACAAACTCATTAAAAAATAAATGCATGTCAATTAAAATTCACAGCAAAGAATTTTGAGAATCTTTTCTTTAAAGAAATACAAAGAGGTTGTTTCATTTATTTGAACAACCTCTTTTTGTGTATTCTCCTCTACACCCGGTAGTAAAGAGCAAACACTCAACAAAGAGAAAAAATATAATATAAATTATTAAAAAATTTATACCGCTTCGATAATCAACAAAGTAAAAAATGTAATTTTTTACAGGTAGAAAAATAAACAAATACGGGAAAAATTTCTTGCATCCTTCTACGCAAGGTATGTGCCACGTACTACATCGCTTTACACCGTTTACTACATTGCAAAGCATTTTTACCAAATACTTTTGCGACTCTTACTTAAGAGATACTTTAGTAAGTGTTCAAGCAGAAAAATTCACACAAAAAATTTTACTGTTCCAAAACTTTAAAAATTTAGCCTCTTCGTTCAGAAGAGGATAGAGCCTTAGTGTATTATTTATATCCAAGTTGTTAAACCAAAAAAGTATGAAAAATCCCTGCAGGATCCCTATGATCCTTGTAAGCTTCTGTGTGAGTTTCTTAACATTTTTCGCTAACCCTGCAAGTGCTCAGCAAGTAGTAAAAGTAGGAGCCGGAGAGTATGTCACCAGCTACTTAATGAGTGATAGAACTGTAAGAGTTTTTAGCCAGGCAACAATTGTCCCCCAATTTAAAGCTTACGCCGGCTTAGATTCTATTATAGCTCTCCAGGGCGGCCAATACCACGTTACCGCCCTAGATCAGCAGGGTAAAGTTTACAAACTTAGCAACAATGCCAGTTATGTAATGACCACTTCAGACGAGTTTGGAGCGGCTTTTACCGGTAACTTCCAGGTAAAAGGTTTTTGGCAATGCAACGTTTCTTTAAGAGGCGCCGATAGTTCTTTATGGTATTGGGGCATTGCCGATCCAATGAATTATTATGCCGGTGCTACCATCACCGCTCCCAGGAAACTTACTATGCCAGCGGGTAAAAAATTTAAAAAAGTAGAAACAGCTGCCAGTACTTCACTTGGCGATTCTTACATATTGGCTTTAGCCTCGGATAATACGTTGTGGAAATACAGCAGGGGCAATAATAACCCGGTTCAAATTACAATAGCCGGCGAAACGATAGTTGATTTTGCTACGCTGGGTAGCAACGCACAAGTAGTGCAAACTGCCAGTAACAAACTTTTTGCTGCGGGCTACCTTAGCAGTTATGCAGGTACAGTAGGGAACAGCAGTACGTTTAAGGATGTTACCGCCGTATGGCTAAGTGCAGGTGTAAAATTTCCTATCAAAGAATTAGTTGCCAATTCCAGCACACTTCATATTATAGATGCCAATAATAACATGTTTGGTTCTGGTACCAATGTGCAAGGCGAAGTAGGTACGGGTGTTGAGTACAGCACTTACCGCATCGCAGGCCCCCAGGGCGGCGTTTTTGGCTATGGTTTTACCAATGGAGTATTGTTGACTCCACCTACACAAATACAAGGCAAGTTTAAAAATATAAATACATCAACCACCATTACATTCTACCTATACGTACAAGACCTGGGTGATAACTGGTATAGCTGGGGCCGGAACAAGGCTTTTTCTTTAGGAAACGGAAAATCATTAGGCCCTTACGCAGGATGGGGTGGTATAGGAGATTATGCATCCTATCCCAATGCATTGGATGTGCCCATGCCCAAGAGAATCAACATAACCAGCACGGTATGGAGTATGCAAAGTTTTACTCCTAACGACAATATTCCTCCTGTAGTTGGAGCAGGCATCAATCAATATCTTTCTTCTACTTCCAGCACAACGCTTTATGGTAAAGCATTTCAGCAGGAGTTTTCTGTTGCAAGCCAGGTTTGGACAAAAGTATCTGGCCCGGCAGGTGGTACCATTACGAGCCCTACCAGTTTAAATACTACCATCACAGGTCTTACCAGCGGTACGTACGTATACAGGCTATCGGCAACTAACAGCAAGAATCAAACAAGCACAGACGAGGTAAGCATTATTGTAAGTGGTGCTCCACCAGCAGGCAATGTTCTTCCAACTGTAAATGCTGGAAATGACCAAACAATTGTTTTGCCAGTATCTACTACTACCTTGACTGGCACAGCGGCTGATTCGGATGGCAGTATTGCCTCTTACGCCTGGACAAAAGTTTCTGGTCCTGCAGGAGGCACTATTGTAAATGCTACTACAGCATCTAACGCTGTTAATGCGTTGCAAGCAGGTATCTATGTTTATAGTTTGAAAGTAACCGACAACGCTGGTGGCATTGCAACTGATTCAGTTCGTGTGACAGTGAATGCATCAGCTAACCAGTTACCAAAAGCAATGGCAGGTGCAGATACCGTAATAACTTTGCCCATTAATTCTGCTGCTTTAAGAGGAAGCGGAACAGATGCTAATGGAACTATTACAACTTACCTATGGACCAAAGTAGCAGGCCCGGTAGCTGGCACTGTTGCCAATTCAGCTGCTGCTATCACTACAGCAACGAGTTTAACCCAGGGCACCTACCAGTATCAACTAACGGTAACCGATAACGATGGCGGCACCTCCAGGGATACAATGCAGATTGTTGTAAATGCAGCTCCCGCTTTAACCTTGTTGCCCGCTGTTAACCCCGCCAACACCGTTAATGGAATAGACTACAAATACTATGAAGGAACCTGGAGTGTATTGCCGCAGTTCTCTACACTTACCCCGGTAAAGGCAGGTAGCACTACAAATTTCAATATCTCACTTGCAAATAAAACTTCTCTATTCGGATTTAGTTTTACAGGATACATCAATGTGCCTGCTGATGGACAGTACAAATTCTACACTTCTTCTGATGATGGAAGCAATTTGTACATCGACAATGTTTTAACCGTAGCAAATGATGGCCTGCACAGCACCACGGAAAAATCAGGAACTATCGGTTTAAAAGCCGGCAAACACTCCATTAACGGGCTATTTTTTCAAGGAACGGGCGGCAATGTATTTACCGTTAGTTACGAAGGAACGGGTATAGCAAAACAGGTAATTCCAGCCACATCTTTATATAGGGTCAATCAACTGCCTGTGGCGGTTGCGGGAAATGCTTCTGTAATAACCTTACCCATCAATACTGCTAGCTTAACGGGTAGTGGAACAGATGCAGATGGTACAATTGCCAGCTATCAGTGGACAAAACTTTCTGGTCCTGCAGAGGGTACCATCGTTTCTCCAACTGCTGCAACCACTGCTCTTAGCAATCTTGTTCTAGGTATTTATACTTTCGAATTGACGGTTACAGATAATAGCGGCCAGGCCGCCAAAGCTGCCGTACAATTGACAGTAGAACCGGCGCCTGCGCCCATCGTTACAGCAGGTAAAACTCTAAGGGTTAATCTCGATAATGGCCAGGCTCCTTATGCAAATGCCCAATGGAATAACTGGATACCAGTAGCCAATGTAAACAGCAGTATTTTTAAATATGAAGACGGAACATCCAGTAATATTTTTGTAGGCATTCCTCAAGGTGGAAACTTTTCTGACAACGGCGTTAATTATGCTGCCGGTGCCACTGTTTGCCCGCCACAGGTTTTGCGAATTGCTTCAATGCACACCATTACAAGGATGTTTAATGTAAGTGGGTTAAACCCAGGTAAACAATATAGTTTCGAATTTTTCGGAAGCCGTGGATATACTTCAGGCAGCAAAACCATTTTCCAAACCGGGAATAATGCGGATACTATAAGCACGGATTACAATTCAAATGATTTTGCAAAATTTGTCAATCTCAGGTCCGATGCAAACGGAAAACTGTCTTTCACAATTAGTGGCACCGGAAGCTTTAATTACTTCTCTGCTTTCAATATTGTAGAGCAAGACGCAGCAGTTGCTGCTGCGCAGCCACCTGTTGCTGCCGTACCAGCCAAAATATACCAGGGAGAAACCCTGGTGGAAATGGATGCCAACAAAGTTTCAGTTTATCCAAATCCTTTTGTAGGGTCATTCAAAGTTCAGTTGGGTCAAAAAGCCGCAGGAGAATATGTATTGAAATTATCTGCCAGCACGGGCCAAACTGTTTTTTACAAAAAAGTAAATAAGCCGGCAGCCACTGTTGTAGAAACCATCAACGTGGGTAATCTTACTGCAGGCACTTATATACTGGAGATCATTTCTGTAGCCACGGGCAGCAGGTCTGTTCACAAAGTGATAAAAAATTAAACCCAAGGAAACCCACAAAAAAGGATGGCAATTGTCATCCTTTTTTTATGCGAAGTATTTTAAAATCTTGTCTCCAGGTAATGAGGCAACATTGCCCGCCAGGTAGGCCAGTCATGCTTCCACTCGTGCCCCCAAATATCCAGTTCATGTGGGATGCCCTTGCTATTTAAAACTCCGGAGAAATTCAGCGCTGACTGTGGGTCTTCAAAATCTCCTCTGCCAGAAAGAATGTGAATGTGCCTGCTCTGGCGGATATTGTTCAAATACCATTCGTCGGAAAGATTGGGAACAAAATGAGCCGGGGAATTAAAATAAACCTGCTCATCATAAAAGCCCTTGGTGTATTCTGTAAGATCATATACGCCGCTCATGGCAATAACGCCATTGATTAAATCCGGGCGCTTTAAAAATAAGTTCATGCTGTGCAAAGCACCAAAAGAGGCGCCACAGGTAATAATGGGCGTTTCCTGCGAAGTGCAGTTTTTTATAAAAGGAACCACTTCATCAAACACATATTGATTAAACTGGTTTTGCCTGATGGCTTTGTGCTCCCCTTGCATGCTGTTGCTCAACCAACTTTCGTTGTTGATGCTGTTGATAGAAAATACCCTTACTTTACCAGCATCAATAAAAGGTGCCAGGTGATCTAATAACTGAAACCGTTCATATTCCAGGTAGTCTGCAGCGGCTGTAGGCACCAGCAGCAAAGCAAAACCATAATCACCGTAACCTACAATGGGCATGTCTTTACCAAGGGCCGGACTATACCAGGAGAATAATTCTTTCGTCATAAATAGTTTAGTTTTAAAAGGATAGTTGCCGTTGTTGTTGGGTCAGGCTCAATCTTGATTCATTTAATTTCAATACGAATAATAATTTTCGGCTCATGCCTATAGAGGGTTATGCATCAAATTGTCCATCAGCATAGCAGTGGGTAAGCTGTACAAGCTGGCCGGGGCGGCAGCTGCATAACTAAAGCAGTTATCTACTCCACCAGTCCTTCTTTTACTTCTGTCCAAAGTTCCCGGTAGCATTTTGCTGCGTAACTGCTGTTGGCAAATTCCATTACAGGTGCTTTGTGAAGTCCCATTTTTTCTACATCACTCAGGTAAGGTACATAGTTTTGAAAAAAGCGTTTGTCTTTGTAAAGATCTTCCATTATCTCGTTATGCATATTTTTCCTAAGATCTACCATAGAAAAGAAACACATCATTTTACTCATATCAAGGTCTTTCTCCTTGAAATAATCCTTTACCATGGTGTAGGTTCTAATAGATAAAGTGGTAGGAATTACCGGCATCAAAACAATATCTGCAGCACTAAAAATATTTTCAGAAAGTGCCGAGAACCCGGGAGGACAGTCTATAAAGACAAAGTCATATTCTTTATCCAATTGTTTTACGATAGACTTCAGGCGATTCTTATTGCCCTTCATTTCATCTTGAATGATATCGAAACTTTTGGCAGAGTTGTCTGCAGGAATCACATCGAGCATTTCAAAATCTGTAGAGAGAATTGCTTGTTCCAGGTCTGCATCTTTGGCAATTAATTTTTTAATGCCGGGATGTAACTTTTGTTTTGCCTTGTAGTAAAAAGAAGAAGATCCCTGCGGGTCAATATCCCAGAGCAGGGTTTTATATCCATCCGCCGCCGCCAGGTAGGCAAAGTTTACACAAGAAGCGGTTTTGCCCACACCACCTTTAAGATTGTACAATGCAATTACGATCATAAACAACGGAGTTTAAAATTAAAAAATGAACTATGATTTAAAGTCTTTTTGTACACAGCCAATGATTTTCGCCGGCGCTGCCAAAAGATTCCTAAACCTAGTAGTAGGAGGGAAAGATAGTAAATTATTTGCTGATATAAACCCGGGCACAGTGGTATAATTTTACCCGCCCATCAAAATCCGTATGGGCGATTGCACAAAAAAACTATCTTGTCCATTCTTAAAAATAAAAAAATAAGCATGATGAATTTTCTAAAGCCCTCGCTCCTTTTCTTGTGTATGGTTAGCCTTACCCAAGCCACATTCGCTCAGCAGAAGCCTCTTACAGAAGACCAATATTTTAAGTCAAACTTTAAAGGCATTGTGCAACCCTTACCCATAGCCACCAGTTGGAAAGACAACGGTAGTTTACGATTGATGCGCAACGGTAAGTTATGGATACTGGATGCAAAAAAGGGTACAGAGCGGGAAGCGGGTGAAGCCGATAAGATTGTACCCCAGATAACTGTGAAGCCAACGGTTTTTTCTAAGAATAAAAATCTTTTTGTAAACCAGGATGCCAGTGAAGTACAACTAACAAGCGATGAAGCCACCGAGATAAACCCTACCGTGAGCCCGGATGGTAACTACGTGGCCTATACGAAAAACAATGATTTATACACGGTAAACCTCCAAACTAAAAAAGAAACCCGCCTCACCAATGATGGCAGCGAACTCATATTGAACGGATATGCAAGCTGGGTATACATGGAAGAGATCCTTGGCAGACCCTCGGCCTATCGTGCTTTTTGGTGGAGTCCTGATAGTAAAAACATAGCCTTCTTTCGCAGTAACGATACGGAAGTGCCAGAGTTCACAATCACAGATGCGCCCGGCTTACACGGATATGTAGAGAAAATGCGTTACCCTAAAGTGGGGGATAAAAACCCGGAGGTAAAAGTGGGACTGGTAAAACCCTCAGGTGGCAATGTGGTGTGGAGCGACTTCAATGAAAAAGACGACCAGTATTTTGGTATGCCTTTTTGGAAACCAGACGGCAGCGCACTCCTCGTACAATGGATGAACCGCAAGCAAAACCAATTAAAAGTTTGGGAAGTAAACCCTGCTACCGGCACCAAGACCCCATTTTACACCGAAGAACAAAAAACATGGATCAACCTTGACGACAACGACCGCATTCAATTTTTAGAAAGTGGTAAAGGTTTTATTTTGCAAAGCGATGCTACGGGCTGGAACCATCTGTATCATTATGACATCAACGGCAAACTGCTCAACGCTATCACGGTGGGAAAATTTACCGTGACCAGCATTAATAAGGTAGATGAAAAGAAAGGCATTTTATATTTTACCGGGCGCAGCAAAGAAAACACTGCCCATTCAGATTTTTACAAAGTGAACCTGAACGGTACAAAACTACAGCGTCTCAGCTTTGGAGATTATACGCATACCATCAACAGTATTTCGCCTGACGGTTCTTATTTTGTAACCACCTACAGCAATGCAACCACCCCTGCAAGAACTGCTTTGGTAAGCAATACCGGTAAAATCATCAAAGAATTGGGAGATAGCAAAGGAGCTGAATTTAACGACTATCAATTAGCCAAAACAGAAGTGCTGAGGGTGAAGAGTGACGATGGCCTCTACGATTTGCCTATGAAAATTACCTGGCCAATAAATATGGATAGAACTAAAAAATACCCGGTGCTCATTAGTATTTATGGCGGGCCCAATGCCGGAACCGTAATGGATAGCTGGTCGCTAACCGGCTCACAACAATTTTATGCAAAGGAAGGACTGATACAGGTAGCAATGGACCATAGGGCTAGCGGGCATTTTGGCAAAGAAGGCGTAAACTACATGTACCATAACCTTGGTTATTGGGAAATGAAGGACTACACTACGATGGTAAAATGGCTCATCGCAAATGCTTCGGCAGATGCTTCTAAAATTTGTATTACGGGTTTTAGTTACGGTGGGTACATGAGCACCTATGCACTAACCTATGGTGCCGATGTATTTACCCATGCCATGGCGGGCGGCAGTGTTACAGACTGGACTTTGTATGACTCCCACTACACCGAACGTTTTATGGGTACCCCGGCAGACAATGCTGCCGGATACAAAACCAGCTCTGTTTTAAACTATGTAGACAAATACAAGGGCAACCTGCAGATTGTTCATGGCATGATAGACGAAAATGTGCACCTGCAAAACAGCGTTCAGCTCATCAGCAAATTACAGGATGCTAAAAAAGATTTTGAAATGACGTTCTACTCCGGTGGGCGCCATGGCTGGGGCGGCAATAAGGGAGCGCATTTTCAAAACCTCAAAACAAAATATATCTACAAGCACTTGCTACAAAAAGAAGTACCGGCTGGCATGTTGCGTTAGCTTAAGATTTGAAATTTTAAGCCAGCTGTTCCTCAGCTGGCTTTTTTATGTGTCGTTGTGGTGCATAAGAATGGAGGCCTGCAACAATTTTATGACCGGTTTTAAATACGTGTCAAAAAAAATCCAGTAACTTACTGTTGGTATTTGGGTAGTATGCTTTTTGAATCATGCTGCCGCAAAGGCTGAGCATAAGCTTGCCGTTTCCTGTTTATTCAGCAGCCTTTGGTAAACCATACAATTTATTAATCCATTAAATTTTTATCATGGCAAAGTATGCAAAGGCTGCAGCAAAAAAAGTGGGCGCTGCTATTACAGAAATGAAAAAGGGAACTTTAAAAACAGGTTCTGGCAAAAAAGTAACCGGTAAAAAACAGGCTGTGGCCATCGGTTTATCGGAAGCAAAAAAGAAAGGGACAAAAGTTCCGGGTAAAAAAGCAGCTCCTAAAAAAGCAGCGGCAAAGAAAGCCGCACCAAAAAAAGCTGTTGTAAAAAAAGCGGCGATTAAAAAGGCGGCCCCGAGTAAAAGTAGTCCCGCTAAAAAAGCAAGTCCTCGTAAAAATGCAGTAAAAAAAAGTAGTCCCGCTAAAAAAACGGTACCAGTAAAAAAGGGGGTAGTTGCTAAAAACAACAGCAGCAAAAAGGCCATTAGCAGCGCCAAAACGGCAACCAGCAATAAAAAAACTGCTGTAAAAGCTGCGATGCCAGCGAAAGCTTCGGCAAAGAAAACTACACCCACCAAGGTACAGGCTGCAAAGAAAACGGCCCCGAAAGCCACTAAAAGACCTGCTCCTATTGCATCAAAAAATACCAAAGAAGTTAAGAGTAATAGTAAACAGCTACCTAAAAAAGTAGTAGAAACTAACATCAACAAACCTGTACCAAAGCCAGCAGCGCCACAGGAGGAAATAAAAGAGCCTCAGCAAAAGCAGGAAGACATCGTTACACCTGTTGAGGAACCCACCAGTGCCGCACCAGAAGTGAGCCAGGAAACGAGCAGTCCCATACCCTCAGATTTATATTCTAAAAGCGGTGATAGTTTTCACGGACACACAAAGCCTACTTCTACCAAAAGCAAAATGAAGCCCGCAGGCAAAAAGCCTTTGTGGAACTAACGATCTCTTATAAAAAAAGAAAACCCGGAAACTGAAAATTTCCGGGTTCTTCATTTATAAAAGTGAGCGTTTTAAATAAAGAGATCGTTGTAAAGTTCTGCACCTTGCACCACAGAATATTTGCTTAAATCTGTTATACCTTCTGATGCTAACACCTCTTCATCTATAAAGGTATTGCCTGTGCATTCGGCAGAGGGGCGGGACAAAATAATATGTGATGCATCTGCAATGATATCTACCGTCCTGCTCATGTTCATCAAAGCATCTCCACCCAATAAGTTTTGCACCGCTGCTGTAGCGATGGTTGTACGTGGCCAAAGTGCATTGGCAGCAATTCCATATTGCTTTAGTTCTGCAGACAGGCCCAATGCTATCATGCTCATATCATATTTACTTACGGTATAAGCCAGGTGGTGCGCAAACCATTTCAAGTCCATGTTGATAGGCGGAGAAAGATTAAGAATATGCGCATTGGTTCCTTTCTTTAAGTAGGGTATGCAGGCACGACTTACCATAAAAGTGCCTCGTACATTTATGTCGTACATAAGATCAAAACGCTTGGGCTCTATTTTTTCTGTAGGCGTAAGGTTTATAGCGGAAGCATTGTTGATCAGTATATCAATGCCGCCGAACTTTTCAGCAGCCTGTTCCACAACCTGTTGTATCTGGTCTTCAAAACGAATATCGCATTGCACAGCAAGGGCTTTGCCTCCCGCTGCTTCCATCTCGGCAGCAGCAGAAAAAATGGTGCCTCCCAACTTTGGGTTTTCCTCTACACTCTTGCTGGCTATAACGATGTTGGCACCTTGTGCAGCAAGCTTTAGGCCAATAGCCTTACCAATGCCACGACTGGCGCCGGTAATTAAAACTGTTTTGTTTTGGAACATAATTTTAAATTGTCATTTGTCAATTGGTCATTAAGTCAACAATAGCTCGCCATCGTATTTTACACAATGACCATTGACTGAATGACTAATGACCTTGTAAAAATTTTCAATTAGAATTATCCTGCCAGCGTTGCTTCGTGTGTGATATTTGCGTTCAGCAATTTTGAGATGGGGCAGTTGGCCTTCGCATCGGCAACCGCAGTGTCGAATTGCTCCTGGCTTATGCCGGGGATCTTTGCTGAAACTATTAAGTGCGATTCTGTGATGGCACCTGCAGCGGGATCTAAAGTAATCTCACACTTGGTATTAATCTCATCTGGCGTGAAACCAGCAGCGTTCAAAACAAAACTCAACTTCATACTAAAACAACCTGCATGAGCAGCTGCCACCAACTCTTCCGGGTTAGTGCCCACGCCTTCTGCAAAACGGGAGTTAAATGAATACTGGGTTTTATCAAGCGTAGTGCTTTGGGTGCTCAGGTTTCCTGTTCCCTCTTTTCCGGTACCGTTCCAAACGGCAGTTGCATTTCTTTTCATTGTATATTTTTTAGGAATGATTGATTAATTTCTGAAAATACTCCTTTTCATCAAAACCCAGTATTATTTCGCCATTAACTTCTATAATTGGCCTCTTAATCACGCTGTTGTTAGCCTGCATCAGTGCTAAGGCCTGCGTTGCTGAGCCCGGCAGGGAGGCCCCCTCTTTGGCAAGACTTCTCCATGTACTACTGCGCATATTAAAAACATTTTCCCAATTCACCATGCTGCACCACTCCTTTAATTTCGCTTTGCTGATGCCTTCTTTTTTGTAATCATGAAAATCAAATTCAAGATTATTTTGCTTCAACCAAACCAAGGCTTTTTTGACCGTATCGCAATTGGGGATTCCGTAAACCGTTAAACGCATATTGTATGTTATTGTTTGCCTTCGTATTTATGCCAACTTACATGGGAAATTGTGAAGCGGGTATTTTAATCATGCCCGTTGTTTTCATAATGTGCCTTTGCTTAAAGTCCTGGCTGGCTTCCATACCCACCCCATCTATAATATGGGTGAGGGTTCTTATGCGCACAGGCTTTTTTGTATAAAACTCGTAACCGGTGCGGCTACGATCCCAATACAGTTCATCAGTATGAAGGGTTTCTTTTTTTGTGTTGATGACCTTTACACTGTCTTTTAAAAATACGATGTTCTCACTTTCCCGGTAGCGACCGTACAATGCCGTCATGGTACTTTCAATTTTGCCTTCCTCATCATAAAAATTCACCTCCAGCGTTTTTGGAAATTCAATATAAGTGATGGTATCCTGCACCCGCAACATGAGCGGCGAAGTAAGAATAGCCTTGGTTTTACCACCTGTTGTAAAAGTGAGGGTAATGATCTTCGCCTCTTCTACCCCCAATTTTTTAGTAAACAGACTTTTTACTTCTGCTTCATCGTTTTCGCAGGCAGAGAAAAAAAAGCAGCCCGCTAAGAGGACTGCCCTGAAAATTTTATATGGAGTAGTAAGAAGCAAACGTTGAGTAGTAAGTATTAGATATTAAAAGGTGTATAGTTTCTATTTCTATCTGCCATCTAACAGCTGTTATCCAACACCTATTTTTTAATCATATTTAGGCTTAAAGAACCAGCGTGCATTCATCGTTAGACCTATACTAAAGCGCAAAATATTTTCCCGTAGGCTTTGACTTTGTTTGCCACCCCGGGTGCCCACTTCAATACCAGTATTCAACACAACTACTTCTCTCACATAGGCACTCCTTGCAAGAGAGGTAAGGGGTAAGCCAGCGCCCACCGTAAGCCCGTAATTAGGCCTGCTCTTATCATTTATCTTCACATAATCGTTACCGTAATAAAGTCCGGCTCTGTATTTTACGAAGCTCCAGTATTTGCTGGCAGGTGTATTATCTTTTGCAGGCTGATATTGGCCACCCACTCTCACCATGTAACTGTTCTGTAATGCATCAGGTTCATCATAATATCGGTAATCGCTCCAGTTAGTCAACTCGAGGTCTGCCCCAAAAACCAGGTTCCTTTTTACGTAGGTAAACCCAACCCCATAGGTAGCCGGCAATTTTACTTTACCTACCACGTCGCTGGTAAATTTCACAGTATCAACATTGGTAAACCCACCGTTGCCATCGTAAGAAATTGTTTCTTGAATCTCAGTTCTTTTGGCACTTAAGTTTTGTTGCAGGTTTGCGTAGGCCCCCACCCGAACAAGGCTCTTTTTATCTTTGCTTACAATATCATACTGCATACCCGCATTTACAAACACTCCGCCAAACCTGGTTTTAACACCGGTGTTAGAGGGGTAGTGAAAAGCAGAATCGTTTTTAATTTCTCTTTGGGTAGAATAATCTTTGCTGCCAAAGCTATACCCCGTGCTGAGGCCGAGACTAAAGTTTTTAAACTTTATACCAGTACTCACATTGGCCTGGGATATTCCACCGCTGCCCTCATATAATGTGCTGAGGCTATCAACAGGGGTGCGCTCATTGGTACTAATTTTATAGTTTATTCTTGTTACTGGCCTTAGTCCAAAACTTACGCCCCAGAACTTTTCCTTTTTCATCATTTTTTCCGAAGCAATAGGAAAGCCAATTTGCAGGTATGATATCAGCGTATTTACAGATTGGAATTTGTCAGGAGAATTGTTGCTTTTTAAATTCCTGATATCTATATCAGCGCCAAGATCGAAGACTGTACTTCTTACGGCGCCCAAAGAGGCAGGATTGACAAAGTTGAGACTTTGAAAATCAGAATACCCGGCTGCAATACCACCCATTCCACGATTTACCACATTTTGATTGGGAACCACATCACCAACACCATATCGGGAGTAAGGAGAATTTTCCTGGGCAAATGCTACAGCAGTAATAAAAAGGGCAAAAAAAATGGAAAATGTTCTCTTAAACCGGGCAGTTGTTAATTTCACTAAGCGCATACAGACCTTTAAATAAAAAATGATGGTCGGCAAATATCTTGTATTTAAGTTGACTTGCAAAATAGGTCGAATTGCCCCCGGTTAAAACGACGTTAAAGTTGCCAAACTTTTCCTCATATTTCCCTATGAAACCCTCTATTTCATTGACTATTCCAATGATGACGCCACTCTGTAAATTGGTTTTGGTATCATATCCTATGAGCGGGAAATTCCAATCCGCAGTAGCCAGTGGTAACTTTGCCGTATAGTCATGCATCGATTTAAAGCGCATATCCATGCCGGGGGTTATGGCGCCTCCGAGAAACTGGTGGTATTGGTTTATAAAGTTGTATGTGATGCAGCTGCCCAGTGCAATTACCAGGCTATTTTTTTGGGGGAAATAGTGAACAGCTGCAGAAATGAGTGCCAGTCTATCTGCTCCAATAGATTCCGGTTTGCCCACCGGGGTGGTAAAATTAATTTTAGTGAGATGCGATATTTTGTGAAATTCGGTTTGGGCAGCCAGTAAGGTTTCTATCCCTGGCTGGTGATTGATAACAGAAGAAAGAATGCTGCGGGCAGGCTTATACTCATCCACCAAAGCCTGGATAGTGGTATCGCTGTCATCTGCAAGAAAGCGCTCCTCGTGCAGGATGTTGCTCTTAAATACCGCCACTTTCAGGCGGGTATTTCCAAAGTCGAAACAAAGTGTCGTCATTACAAGAAGATGGGTTAAGAAAATTTAAACCCTTCCAGGCTTTTAAAATGGCCGTTCATTTTTATTTTGCCCTTCAGCAAATCCATGTGCTCCATGATGGGTATAACCCTGGCTAGGTGACGTTTTAAAAATTCCTGTCTTTGAAGTTCCTGCGGCAGCTCCAGCAACCGATATTCTTCTTCTTTGGACAAGCCAGCATGGTGGGCTACATCAAAACTATTGAGTTCTGCATCTGGCTTGGGAAACTCTTTGCTAATGTTAAGGCTATTGTGCAGCGATCGTATGCCTTTTAAAATTAATTTCATTTTCGTGGGACTACTTTTTTCAAAATTGTCGGGGTAAGTAACAATAGCACCACTGTATAGTTTATCGGGAAGTTCTTTTACAACTTCAAGGATATTAAACACTTTTAATCCTTCCGTTTTGATATCCATCCTGTCGTCTTCATATTTTTTGCTGATTTCTTTTACCTGCAGGAGGGTACCCATTTCCATCATTTTGCCAGCAATAACTGCAGGTATCCCAAACGGTTTGCTGTTTGCAAAGCATTCTACGATCATCTGCTTATACTTGGGTTCAAATATGTGCAGGTTCAGTTGCTCACCCGGAAAAACCACGAGGTCGAGTGGAAATATGGGAATAAAATTTGTCATGTGCTCCTGCAAAATAAATAAAACTAATTTTATCAACCTTTCTTAATCATATTTTTCCCGAACCTTTGCAAAATAAAGGAATCAATAGTACCCAAAACATCTTTGTATGGCGAGCATTCAGAAAGAGAGAAGGCCCGGCAATCCAATGATTCCCTATGTTTTGCCCTTCCATTTTCTATCTCTAACTTACACAGTAGCAAATGAACATCCTGGAACTAAATTTTGAGCGGGGCTGGCGGGGCGGCGAAAGGCAAACCATTTACAATATGCAAGGTTTTGTGGCAGCGGGCATCAACACCCATTTGTTGTGCAGGCGGGGGTCTGCCTTGGAGCAAACGGCTCGAACACTCGGTTTTACCGTTCATGCGTTTACTTCTAAATGGAGGGTGCTTATTTTTCTATTATCGCAAGGCAGGCAATATGAAGTAATGCATGCGCAAACTTCGCAGATACTTACCTACTGTGTTTTTACAAAAATATTCCACGGCGCCAGCGTGGTTTTTACCCGCCGGGTAAATTATAAGCAAAAAGGGTTTTTTACTCATTTGAAATATCGTCACACTTCAAAGCTGGTTGCCATCAGCAAAGCTATTGAACAAACGCTGGCAACTTTTTCTGGCAGAAAAGATATTGAACTCATCTCAGATATTGTAATGACGACTGCTACCGATCATGCCAGGATAGATGCGCTGAGGCATGAGGTTAACCGTGGCAATAAACACATCATTGGCACCACTGCCGCACTCACGTATGAGAAAGATCCCTTTACTATGTTAGAAGCCGTAAAGACAATGGCTGCAAGTAGAAAAGATTTTGTGTTCCTGCATTTCGGTACTGGCAAACTAGAGGGAGAGCTGCGGCAAAAAATAGTTGAAGAAGGTTTGCAGGAGCATTATTTGTTGATGGGCTTTGTGGAAAACGTTGAAGCGATATTGCCTTTGCTGGAAATTTTTGCAATCAGCTCTAGCGAGGAAGGGCTGGGCAGCAGCGTGCTGGATGCATTTATTAAAAAAATTCCGGTAGTATCCACCAATGCAGGTGGGCTGGCCAATCTACTGGGCAACGACCGGGGCATTGTTTGCGATGTAGGAAATGCAGCAGCTATTGCAGCGGGCATTCAGCTACTACTCACCAACAAGCAACTCGCAGAAGCCTGCACCGAAAAAGCTTTTACCTATGTACAGCAGTACCACAGTATGGATTTCATTACCAAAAAATATATTACTTTGTTTGAAAATATTGCTGCCACAGCAAAATAAACAACGCTCCCCATGCAGGCTTCTGTCGTAATTTCTTACTATAAAAATCTTCCGAACCTGGCACTTATCCTACAAGCATTGAACCAACAAACAGCCCGGGGAAATTTTGAAGCAATTATTTCTGAAGATGATGATGCTGCAGAAACAATGGAGTTTTTACATCACTGGAAGACGACTGCTCAATTCCCTATTTTACATGTTTCACAACCTGATGACGGCTTTAGGAAATGCAAGGCGCTTAACAATGCCGTGAAGGCAGCCGGCAGCGATCTTATTATTTTTATAGATGGCGATTGCATACCACACCCACAATTTGTGCAACAATACATCCAGGCAAAAAAACCCGGGCGTGTGATGTATGGCCGCAGGGCTATGCTCAGTGAAAAAATATCGCAGCAATTATGGTTAACAAACAAACTGGAAATGCTAAACCCAATAAACCTGGTTGCAACAGGTTGTAAAAGGGTAGAAGAAGCCTTGTTCCTTCCTTTTGTGCCGCAGCAATTTAAAATCAAAAACAAAGACAGGTTATTAGGCTGCAATATGGCTATTAACAAAAAAGATTTGATGGCCATCAACGGTTTTGATGAAGACTATATTGCCGCCGGTGCTGG
>JANPJW010000426.1:0-3222 GCA_031425715.1 Chitinophagaceae bacterium
TGGTTTCACCTTGTGGCAAAAATAGCGCAGATTATTTCTGCTGTATTGTTCGTTTACCTGGGTCTGTTGTTTTACTTTAAGTGGGATGTTAAGATTAACCTCACACCCACTTTTGTAGCTATTATTTTGGCGGTTGATGTGCTTTATTTCTATGAAGCCATCAGTACCTGGTTGCATAAGCGGTTTGGCCTTCATTCTTTATTTATCCATGCGCATCACTAATATGAAATTATTTTTTTTTGTACTGTTGTCCTTCTTTTTTTTCAGCGCCCTGGAAGCAGAGCCTTCGTTTGTAGTGTATCATTGCAAGGGCAATATTCGTAAAGCGACTTCGAAAAATATCTTGAAAAAAGGTGACCAGCTTTTTATAAAAGATATAATTACTTTGGGGGAGGGGAGCAAGTTAGTACTCGTATGCAGCAATTACCAAATTATTCAGCTTGGCAAAAAGGGCAGCTATCCTGTAAAAAATTTATTGTTTCAATGTAAACAATCGGGCTCTTACAGCAGTTCTTATTTTAAGTATGTGTGGGAGCAACTTACTCATCCGCACGGCAAGCCTGAGCAAGACCCAGAGGCTTACATGAAAAATGTGGGAGCTGTGAGCCGGGGCTGCAACGAGGTAGCTTTTGCAATGCAGGTAGATACCATTCAATACAGTTCGGGCATGCTGCCACTACAATGGTGGGCGGCCTACAACAAGCCCACTCTTGCTGTGTTTGAGCAGCCAATGGACGGAGAGGCTGTTAAGAAAATTGAACTTACGTCAAAAGTACCCCTGCCACTGGAAGAGCTTGGGAAAAACTTATTACCCGGTATCTATTATTGGCAGATCATGGGAGAAGATTGGAATAGTTGCGAGAGAAAGTATTTGAAAATTTGGGACAAGTCTTCCTACAGCAAAGCAATACAGGCGTTGATGAAGTGTGTACCCATAACAAGCCCCGCCGAAACCGCTTACGGTAAAGCATTCGTACTTCATGAGAATCATTTCCTGGCCGAGGCGCATAAGTATTACAAACTTGCCGCCAGCTTAAATCCTGGCAACTCCATTTATAAAACTTCCCTGAACAAATTTTATGAAACAACCTTTTAGCCATTTTTTTATCCTTGTTATGTTTTCGTGTATGCTATGCAGTTGCGTCGGGTCCCGGCAAGGATCTGCCAGGGAAAGCGAAGAAGTAAAAATGGACATCCGGGAAAAACCAGATGTAATTAATTATGCCAGCTTGCAAATGCAGGATGTGCCTGACATGGCCAGCAGGGGTGTGGGCAGTCGTGGCCCACTTTCTGGTATTATTGGCGGTGCCGTGTCCCTCGCCAGTAATGCGGTAAAGCAAATGATAGCAAAGGATAAAAAGAAGTACAATGCACAATACAGCTATGGCCTTACCGATCTTTATTTTTACGACCAGCTTTCCATAGAAGGACCTTTCGATCCTCTCGGCTTGCAGTTCAGCGGTTTTAAACTTGTGCGCACATTTGAAAATAAAGGTAAGCTGGATACAGCCCTCATAGCAGAGTTTGAATTGGATGCAGCCAATCCCTATGAAATTTTGAACAACGCCATGTTTAGGCTAAAGCTAAGGCGGCTGGAATTAAATTATGCAAAAGCCAAAGTGCCCGGCAACAACAACTACCTTAACATGGATTTTGAAATCAACTTCAATAGTTCTTATGTGAACAGCCAGGGCGCCCTTTTCAAGAATATGGAACTGGGCAGATTTTATTTCTTTTTGCGCAAAGCGCCGCTGGATAAATCGCAACCGGGATATGATGCCTACTATCAAAACCTTGTTGGGAAGAAGCTAGATGGCCAGAGTTTTATTGTGCCCCGCTCTTATGGCTACCATGTGGTGGGAAAAAACAATGCACAGCCCAGCTACAGCCAGGGCGCTTATAATATTACGGTTAATGTAAAGGAGAGTTCAAAAAATACATTTGTAAACCAGCTCATCATTGACAATTCGGGTAAATTGGTAGATGCACTAGGCGACCAACTTAAGAAAAAGTTGAACTGATCTTCTCCTTTCATGGAGTAATTCCATCCAAATCCTATAAAATACTACTGGCTTTTTTTATAAGGACAGGCACCCCATAAAAAAATTAGGTCTCCTATCATTTTACAATAGGTTGATGTGGTCACCCGGCCTCACCTGTACTGTCTTCTTTTTTCACTTCGTCTGTCTTTGCAGCCTGCTGGTCTTCTTCCAGTTTTTCCGTTGCTTCGGCCGCTACTTTGTTTTCGTCAACATCAACAGCAGGTGCCTGGTTCACATTGTTCCCCAGGCTACCTGGCTTTTCGGCAAATACTTTTGGAGCTTCCTCCTGTTTTTTGTCTTCTCTCATAATATTCTTTTTGCAACATGCTTCCAACGCTGTGCCAGAGTAACAGGAAAACTTTACAACGCAACCATTTCATGTAGGTAGAAATATCCAAACCATGTGGCCTTACCGGCGAAACGGGTAGCGGCAATGCGTTGCCACCCGCTCGCAGTTTATTTAAGACTTTTTAAAAAGCCTTATCTTACCAGTTCTAAACTTTTTAAAACATGCGTATTTCTCTTCTCATTCTTTTTTTCGGGATGAATATTTTGGCGGGTAAAGCTGGTAATGTTGATACCATACAAATTTTTAGCAAGGCCATGCAACGCTCTTATGCAGCGGTAGTGGTAAAGCCAAGCAATTATGAAAAGCCCGGTACTCGCTTTGAGACTGTCTATTTGCTGCACGGGCACGGTGGTAGTTTCAGTAATTGGATACAACTGGTGCCACAGTTAAAAAAGTATGCAGACGATTATCAATTGTTGATCGTATGCCCGGATGGTAAAAAAGCCAGCTGGTATCTCAACAGCCCCCTCGCTGACAGTATGCAATTTGAAACATATGTAGCCATGGAGGTACCTGCTTTTATAGATGCTAATTATAAAACTATTGCGCAGCGCAAAGCCCGGGCTATAACGGGACTAAGCATGGGTGGCCATGGTGGATTATTTTTAGGCTTTCGGCACCAGGATATTTTTTCTGCCTGCGGCAGCATGAGCGGAGCATTACTTATTAGAAATATTACAGACAAGCGGTATGGAATTGAAAAGCTGCTGGGCGATAGTACCCAGTTGCAGTTGTACTACGACAATTCAATCATGAAGCAACTCGATCTTAGAAACAAAGACAGCCTGGCCATCATCATAGATTGTGGAACAGAGGATTTTATTGTTGGCA
>JANPJW010000427.1:0-30083 GCA_031425715.1 Chitinophagaceae bacterium
CTAATGCTCGCAGGCATCAAGGATATACTCATCATTACCACACCCGATGATCAGTCGCAATTTCAAAGACTCCTGGGAGATGGTAGCAAATGGGGATGCAACATTCAGTATGCCAAACAAGAAGTGCCCAACGGGTTGGCCCAGGCATTTGTAATTGGGGAATCCTTTATTGGAGAAGATAGTGTGGCCCTGGTACTGGGAGACAATATTTTTTACGGAAGTGGCTTTAGTAAATTGCTGCGACAAGCATCCAACCCTGATGGCGCCGTAATATTTGCTTACCCTGTTAGCGACCCTGAGCGATATGGCGTGGTAGAGTTTGACAAAGACCTCAAAGCTTTGAGTCTTGAAGAAAAGCCTGACCAACCTAAGAGTAACTACGCCGTGCCTGGTCTGTATTTTTATGATAACAGCGTGGTACAAATAGCAAAAGATCTTCAACCCAGCCCAAGGGGTGAGTATGAGATTACGGATGTAAATAAAATATACCTGCAAAATAAAAAGCTACAAGTGGCCGTTCTGGATAGGGGTTTTGCCTGGCTGGATACGGGAACATTCGACTCCTTGAGCGACGCAAGCGAATATGTACGGGTGATAGAAAAAAGACAGGGACTAAAAATTGGTTGCCCGGAGGAGATTGCCTGGAGGATGGGCTTTATAACGAAAGTTGAATTGGAAGCGCTTGCAGAAGCCTTAAAGAAAAGCGGCTATGGAGAATATCTGAAAAAGATTATATAAACAATATTTGCTTTATTTTGCAAGGTAACAAGCTAACTGCCGCATTTATGTACAAACAACCATACCTCATCGATTTTTCCAGAATTGGAAACACGATGCAAGGGTATATTTCGGTTTCAGAAAATGAAACCCTTCCATTTGAAGTAAACAGGGTTTACTGGACGTATTACACACCAGAAAGTATTCATCGGGGCGGCCATGCTCATCACGAGCTGGAGCAAATACTCGTGGCAGTTGCAGGAAGAATAATTGTAGAGACAGAAATGCCAGGTGGCGTTAAAGAAAGATTTATCCTGGAGTCGCCAAATGTTGGGATCCTGCTTCCCAAATATTGCTGGCATATCATGCAGTACACGCACAACGCCGTGCAGATGTGCATTGCCAATATAGCGTATGACGAAAAAGACTATATCAGAGACTACGAGGAGTTTAAACAAATAAAATAATGATACATAGCACCGCCGATGTACAAACGGCTGCAATAGGAGAAGGTACTACTGTGTGGCAATTTGCTGTAATTCTCAAAGGAGCTGTAATTGGAAGCAACTGCAATGTAAACTGCCATACTTTTATAGAGAACGATGTTACCATTGGCAACCGGGTGACGGTGAAGAGCGGCGTTTTTCTTTGGGACGGCCTTAGGGTTGCAGATGATGTGTTCATTGGCCCCAACGTTACATTCACCAACGATAAATACCCACGGTCCAAACAATATCCCGGGTCATTTCAGCTTACAAAAATATCAAGGTCTGTATCAATTGGCGCCAACGCAACTATTTTGGGAGGCATCAGCATTGGTGAGTTCGCCATGATAGGTGCAGGTGCCGTAGTTACCAAAGACGTTCCTGCGTTTTCGTTGGTTTATGGCAATCCCGCACGTGTTGTAGGTAAGGTAAATGAAAGGGGAGAAATTACAGAAAAATACTAAACAGCGATGATCCCATTTTTAAATATTAAGGCAATTAATGACAGGCAAAAGCAAGAACTGATGCAAGCTTTTGAAACGGTACTTGACTCTGGCTGGCTGATTATGGGCAATGCCGTAAAGACATTCGAAGAGGAATTTGCTTCTTTCTGCGGAACAAAACACTGTATATCTGTAGCCAACGGGCTGGATGCGCTTATCCTGATTTTGGAAGGCTATAAGGAGATGGGTATCATGAAAGATGGAGATGAAATATTGGTACCATGCAATACCTACATTGCAAGTATCCTGGCTATTTCCAGGGCTGGCCTCACACCCATTTTAATAGAGCCAAACATACTTACTTACCTTATAGATCCTGCGCTGCTGGAAGAAAAGATTACCGCCAAAACCAAAGCAATTTTGCCGGTGCATTTGTATGGTCAACTATGCGACATGGATGCCATCAATGCTATTGCAAAAAAGCATCAGCTCAAAGTAATTGAAGACAGTGCACAATCGCACGGTGCGATCCTAAATAATAAGAGAAGCGGTAACCTTGGAGATGCAAGTGGTTTTAGTTTTTATCCGGGTAAAAATTTAGGAGCCCTGGGCGATGCCGGCGCTGTTACTACCAATGATGATGAACTGGCAACTGTGCTGCGGGCACTGAGAAATTATGGCTCGCACGTGAAATATGAAAATCTTTACCAAGGCATAAACAGCCGCCTGGATGAAGTACAGGCCGCATTACTCTCTGTAAAATTAAAATTGCTGGACGCTGATAATGCCTACAGGAGAAAGATAGCCCAATATTATCTTGACAATATTAATAACGAAGCTATCCATTTGCCTTTTGAAAAGGGCATAGATTTGATTGGCAGGGATTCTCATGTTTGGCATTTATTTACAGTAAGAACCGCCGACAGAAAAGGGTTGCAGGATTATCTTACAAAAAATGATATTCAAACGGTGATACATTATCCCATTCCACCACATAAGCAGGAAGCCTACAAAGCAATGGGTAAGATGAGTTTCCCCTTAAGTGAAAAAATTCACAGCGAAATAATCTCGATACCTATAAGCCCGGTGATGGTGGAAGCAGAATACCATAAAGTTGTAGAAGTTGTAAATGCTTACAGCGCCTCTTAGCGAACCATACGCATACCTAAATTTAATACTTTGTTTAATAGCTTTCTTTTCAGGTTTAACCAGTTTAAGAATTGGCACTGGCCTAACCGCTCTGCTATTCAAAATAAAAGGATCCTCTTAAAAGGGAATGCCCCAACCTGTAATCAGTATACGCTTGTGTCTGGCGAAGGCACGGTAACAATGGGGGATAAATGCACATTTGGTTTTGAACTTGGTGGGCGTTTTATAAACGGCTCCAGTGAAATTCAGCCGAGGTATAAAAATGCTCAGGTGATTATTTCTGATAACGTCTTCGCCAATAACAATGTATTTATTTGCGCTGCTAATCTTATCAGCATCGGGAAAGGCACATTGGTAGGGGAGTCAGTTACTATCATGGATCATGAAGCGCACGGTATCCCACCCGACCAACGCCGTCAGTTGGGTAAAATAGGCGAGGTAAGCATTGGGGAAAATGTTTGGATAGGTAATAATGTAATGATCCTTAAAAATTCCTTCATTGGTGATAATTCAATTGTGGCTGCCGGAGCCGTTGTTTCGGGAAATTTTCCTTCCAATGTCATTATTGGGGGTATACCTGCCAAAGTGATCAGGCCATTATGAAATTAATTAAAACGAGTTTCTATACTTCCATTTCAACTGCAGTTAGCTTTGTAAGTGGCTTTATTGTTACAAAAGTGGTGGCCGTTAAAATCGGTCCGGCAGGCATGAGCTATGTGGGCCAATATCAAAACACCATTGCCATCCTTGCTATGCTTTCTACACTTGCCGTTACAACAGGGGTCATCAAGTACCTGGCAGAGCATCGGGAACGGGATCAAAAAAAGCAGCAGGTCATCAGTACTGCCCTTGTTATTATCTTGATAAGCTCCGTCATCGTCTCACTGTTTGTATTTTTTGCAAAAGATCTTTTATCGAGGCAGGTTTTTAAAGATGAAAACTTTGCTGATGTATTTCTTCTGTACGGGTTCTTTATTTCTATCATTGCTATTAATACACTGGTGGCAGCCGTATACAACGGCTTAAAAGAAATAAGATATCTAACCATTGTTAACATTATAACCTCCGTAACGGGCATTTGCTTCACGGTTTTTTTTGCTTACAAGTTTGGCGTAAAAGGTGTTTTGATCGCTAATAATTTTACTGCCATTATAGTGTTCATAGCTAACATGATAATTTTACGGAGGAAAAAATATTTCCAGTTTAAACCCTCCTTCTCAAAGTGGAATAATGATACAGCAAAACTGTTACTCGGCTTTACAGTCATTGGTATTGTATCTGGCCTGGTGATGCCAGCCTCGCAAATACTAGTCAGAAGCCGTATCATCACCAATTTTTCAGCAAACGAAGCAGGATGGTGGCAGGCTGTTACAAGAATTTCAGATTATTACCTGGCTTTTGTTACAACAGTTTTAAGCATTTATTATTTACCAAGGTTGTCTGAAATTAAGGTCAAGTCCGAACTTCGGCAAGAGATTGTAAAAGGCTATAGAATTATTTTACCAATTGTAGGAGTGATGGCGCTGAGCATTTGGCTATTCAGGGTGTGGGTGGTGCATATTTTGTTTTCAAAAGCCTTTTTGCCGATGACTCCACTATTCAGTTTTCAATTACTAGGCGACTTTTTTAAAATTGGCAGTTGGCTGCTCGGCTACATTCTTATTGCAAAGGCGGATATTAAACTTGTAATTATTTCTGAAATACTTTTTGCTAGCTCGCTTGTGTTACTCAGTTATTTCTTTATGAGCAAATTCGGAATAGTGGGCACTACCTATGCATTTTGTATTAACTATGCGCTCCATTGGATAGCAATGATCGTGTTCACAAGAAAATATTTTGTAGATGGAAAATAGCCCACTTGTAAGTATTTTATTGTTAAGCATGAATCATGAATTGTACATTGAGCAATGCATTCAAAGCCTTACCAGCCAAACCCACAGAAATATTGAAATCATTTATGTAGACAATGCCTCTACAGATGGAACTTTTGAAAAGGGTAAACAACTGTTAAAGCAATCTGGCCTGTCACATCAATGTTATTTCAACAAAGAGTCTAAAACGATATCTCATAATCTTAATTTTCTTTTTGATCATTCCTCAGGCGAATTTGTTTCCCCACTCTCCACAGACGATTGGTTTGAGCCCACGAATATTGAAAAAAAGGTAAATTACTTTTTAGCAAACCCGGACGCAGGCGCCGTGTTTAGCAACGGGTGGATTTACTTAGATGATTTAAAGCAAACGAACCTGAATGATCTCAGTACTTTTAAAAGCGGATATATTTTTAAGGAAGTACTTACGCAAGCAGATTGTATTTTTTATGTAGGCGTTGTATATCGCAGGGCCATTATAGAGCAAGTGGGAAAATGGGATGAAAAGCTGTTGATAGAGGATACCGATATGTACATACGAATTGGGTCTGTGGCAAAAATCGATTTTTTGCAAGAGCCGCTGGTGTATTATCGTAGAACGAGTAGTTCCGCTTCCCGAAACAAAAAATTTATGCTAAAAGGTTTTACACAGTATTACGAAAAGTACAAAAACGTAGAGTGGATAAATATGAGAAAGTGGCTTGCAGAGCGATACAGAACAATGGCAGCAAGTGATATCAATCAAAAAAATTACAAGGAAGCAGGCGAGTTTCTTATACAGGCGGTGAAACTACATCCATTTGGGTTAAAGAATTTTAAAACGTTCCTCTACCTGCTGCGGCGTTCCTTTACATAAATGTGTACAATTGCAAATTCATGAGTGAGGCATTTATATCGATCATAGTAGCCACCCGAAACCGGGAAGCCATACTATGGGAAACGGTTGACAAAGCCATTGCCGCTATTGACGGTAAAAACGCTGAAATCATTGTTGTGAATGACGGAGAGCAGGCGCTTGTTCCAATTCCTGCAATAGCCAATAAAATAGCCTGTTTGAAAAATCCTTCAAGGGGTGTATCTGCTGCAAGAAATTTTGGTGCTGCCAACGCAACCGGTTCTATTTTGTTTTTTATTGATGACGATATGTGGATAAATGCAGCAGCTGTAGAATGGATACTGCAGTTCATGAAACAAGAGTCAAATACCAAAGCAGTCTATAACCTAAACTGGCAGTATCCCGATAAATTAAACAATGCCCTCAGCAATACAAAAATTGGAAGATTTTTGCTTGCTTCCGCCTACCACCGGATGTGGGGCAGAATGAAACAGAAAGGAGACGAACCGCAGCATGGCCTGTATGCATGTGAAAGTATTGCCAGTTGCTCTTTGCTCTTGCACAAATCTCTCTTTAATGTTATTGGAGGGTATCGGCAGGAGTTTATTTTCCAGGGAGAAGATATAGAACTTTCTAACAGAATTCGATCTATGAGTATACCCATTTACGCCGTATTTGACGTATTGCTTTATCACAATCACCAGGATAGGATGGAGATAGCGGGATTTTTAAAAAGGGTAGAACAGGGCTATCAGTCCGAGTTTAAAGCGAGGGCAGCCGGCTATCTGCCACGCATAGATGAAGAATTTACAGGTATAAAAAAAGCAGCCTTTAACATCATAAGCCTAACCGAACCGGTTTGGATTTTTACTTATAAATTATTACCTAACCATTATTTATTTGAGAAAATTAATACAAGAATGGTAGGGCTGCTTTCGGGGCTTCAAAAATTTAAGCAATGGAAACAACACAAATGATTTAAACCTGGAACAGATTTGAAAGATAAACCAACCATACTGTTGCTTATTGACAACCTTAACAAAGGTGGTGCTGAGATGTTGCTGGTGGGAATTTTAAAAGATCTGCAGCGCAGCTTCAAAGTAGTGTTGGTCACGCTTAACCCGGACTGCAATTTTGATGAGTCTAATTTTGAAAATGTTCGTCGTTATTGCCTTCATGCAACTAAAAAATGGTCGTATCCCGGTGCCGTAATAAGACTCAGAAATATTATTACAAAAGAACGTGTCGCATTGGTTCATGCGCATTTAGTCTATAGCAGCATCATAGCACGCCTGGCATGTCCTAAAAGCATCCCGCTGATTTTTTCAGTTCACAACGAAATAGGAAACAATGTTTTCAAAAAGAGTCCTGTCCTTCTGTTTCTTGAGAAGCTCAGTGTAAGATCCCAGCACTCACTTATTGCCGTTTCTAATGCAGTGCTAAAAGATTATGAAGCCTCAATTCCATTTTCAGGGAAAAAGTATGTGTTACAAAACTATATAGGCGATGAGTTCTTTGATGCAGAAAATATTACAGAAGAGTTTAAGCAAGGCGATACATTAAAAATGGTTGCTTTAGGAAATGTGAAGCATTCTAAGAATTACGAATACCTCGTTCGGTCATTTATTGCTTTAAAAGATTATCCTGTTGCGCTGGATATTTATGGTAAGCAAGATCAGCTTATCTATCCGCAATTGCAGCATCTCATAACAGAACATAGTCTCCCGGTTACCTTCAAGGGAATTGGCAGCAACATCCCGAAGTTGCTCTCCTCTTACCATGTTTACATTATGAGTTCAAAACACGAGGGTTTTGGTATTGCTGCCATCGAAGCCATGGCTTGTAATTTACCACTCCTGCTTTCAGACCTCGATGTGCTCCGTGAGGTGACGATGAACAATGCCATTTTTTTTGATATTGCTGACCAAGATTCACTCGCCCGTTGTGTAAAAGATATTTCTGGAGGTAAGCACAACCTGCAAAAGCTCTCTTTACAGGGGTTGTCAATTGCAAAGAATTATAGCAAAACAAAGTATCTTCAAAAATTATTACATATTTACCAGGAGGCTGTTCCATCATTGCAAGAATAAACTAATTACCCAGCTGATTAGCATTGTCCGGAATGATAGAAATGAGCACGACAATCCAAAATTTGAACATGAGTAAAATTAAAACTGCCATTTGGTTTCTTAAAAATCCAGCATATTTTTCGCAGATATTCCAGGTGTTGAAGCGGAGGAAAAATGAGACGCTTGAAAACACCAGCACAGAAGCTACCGCATGGTGCAAGGATAACTGCATGCCGCTAATGGAAGCGTGCAGAAAGTTAGGTATTGAAGGTTATTCAGACATCGATCAGCTTTTTCCGGAGGTATTGCAGGATGCCCGGCTGGCTGCAGATAGTGCTCCGGTGCAAATGGGTGGCGAGGGAGCCTTGACTTTAATATACCACCTGGTAAAAAAGGCAGCACCCAAAAAGATGCTTGAAACCGGTGTTGCCTACGGCTGGTCGTCATTGGCAATTTTGCTTGCTGTAAAAGATGATACAACTGCCAGACTTATAAGCAACGATATGCCCTATATTAATATGGGTAATGATGATTATGTAGGTTGTGTGGTTCCTGCATTTTTACGAAATAAATGGAGCCTGCAACGCCTTCCAGATTTTAAAGGAATTCCCTTGGCGCTAAAAACATTTGATAATGAAATTGACTTTTGTCATTACGACAGCGATAAAAGCTACACCGGAAGATCTTGGGCTGCGCCTCTTTTGTGGAAGGCCTTGAAGCCCGGTAGCTGTTTTGTATCTGATGATATTAATGACAACATTGCGTTTAAAGATTTTTGCCAGCTGGTAAACAGGGAGCCCGTTATCATCGAACATTTAGGAAAATATGTGGGTGTCATTGTGAAGTAAAAGCAAGACCTGCCCAATGTACACCAGGCCTGACTTGTACTTTACAGGTAGGCTGGCACCACAGCAGAACTATTTTTTGAAAGACCTAAACAATGCGTTTGCAACCAAACATTAATATTCTCTTTATCTCTTACGATGGCATGACTGACCCACTCGGGCAAAGCCAGGTTATTCCTTACCTGCAGGGTCTCAGCAAAAACGGGTATAAAATATTCTTGCTGAGTTGCGAAAAGCGGGAACTGTTTGAGCAACGAAAGGATACGGTGCAAGCCATACTGAAACAAGCATCCATTACCTGGGTTCCCCTGAACTATACCAAGAAACCTCCTGTGCTCTCCACCCTTATGGATATCATGAAGCTGAGATCGGCGGCTAAAAAAATACACCTGCAGCACCAGCTTTCTATGGTTCACACCCGGCCAGGCGTGCCGGCATTGGTAGGATTGTGGTTGAAAGAAAAATACGGAATAAAATTCCTAAACGATATCCGTGAGTTCTATGCAGATAGCCGGGTGGATGGCGGCATCTGGCAAACATCTAATTTTCTTTATAAGCAGATTTATAGCTTTTTTAAAAAGCAGGAAGCAAGGCAGGTGCGTAAGAGTGATGGTATCGTTTGTTTGACCTACGCAGCGGAAAAAATAATAACCAGGTGGCCGGAGTACAATGCTGGTATCCCTTTAAAGGTAATTCCTTGCAGTGCCGATCTTGAATTGTTTAATGCAAATAACATTAGTGAGGCAGGGAAGGCAACACTAAGTAAAAATCTGGGTATAGAAAGCGGCGACTTTGTATTGAGCTACCTTGGTTCCATTGGTGGCTGGTATTTAACCGCAGAAATGATGATGTTCTGTAAAAGACTGGTATCAAAAATTCCAAGGGCTAAATTCTTGTTCATTTCACCGAATCTTCACGAATACATTACAGAGACGGCAGCAAAATATGGGGTACCCAAAGAGAAAATAATCTCTGTGAAAGCGGCACGGAACGAAGTGCCTGCTTTACTTTCCTTGAGCAACTACTCCTTCTTCTTTATAAAACCGTGCTTTTCAAAACTATCATCTTCCCCCACAAAACATGGCGAAATAATGGCCATGGGTATACCTGTAGTAGCCAATAGTGGTGTAGGCGATGTGAAAGAAATTATACAAAAATACGAGGGAGGGTTTGTGGTGGAAGATTTCTCGTTGGAATCCTTTGACACCGTGATAGAGAAAATGGAAGGCACTATTTTTAACAGGGAGGCAATAAGAAACGGAGCATTTGAGTTTTACGCTCTGGAAAATGCAGTGGCAAGTTACACTTCGCTCTATGAGCAGATATTAAAAAATGAGTCACTTCCATCCACAACATAAATTCGAAACAAATTATGGCAAGTCGCTATTTAATTATTGGTGCAGGTTTCTCCGGTTGTGTGTTAGCAAATGCGCTCGCTCAACAGTTGGATTGTACCGTTGACATCTGGGATGAAAGAGAACATTTAGGTGGCAATTGCCATACTTCCCGGGATGAGGAAACCGGGGTGATGGTTCATCGTTATGGTCCACATATTTTTAACACAGACAAAAAAGAAATCTGGGATTTTGTAAACAGCTTTGTAGAATTTAAGCCTTACGTGCACCGGGTGAAGGCCCAGAGCAAGGGTAAAACCTATCCACTTCCCATCAACCTTTTTACGATCAACCAGTTTTTTAATAAGAACTTTTCACCAGTGGAAGCCAAACAATTTCTGGCTACACTGGGAGATAAAAGCATTACGAATCCTAAAAATTTTGAAGAACAGGCTTTGTATTTTATCGGTGAAGAATTGTATAAAGCTTTTTTCTACGGATATACCAAAAAACAATGGGGTTGCGAGCCAAGCGAACTACCTGCTTCTATTTTAAAGCGCATTCCGGTAAGATTTAATTACGATGATAATTACCACACACATTCTTACACCGGCATCCCGGTAGCAGGTTACACAGCTGTGATGGAAAAGATGATTGACTTCCCAAACATCCATGTAACGCTCAATAAAAAGTTCTCTCCGGGCATGGACACCAGTAACTACGATCATGTTTTTTATACTGGACCCCTTGATGCTTACTTTAATTTTAAATATGGACGGCTGGGTTACCGCACCGTCACTTTCGAAAAAAGCTATGCCGAGGGCGACTACCAGGGTTTGTCTCAAATGAATTATTGCGACGAAGCAGTGCCGTATACAAGAATTGCGGAGCATAAACATTTTGCTCCCTGGGAGCAGCATGAAAAAACGGTATACTTCAAAGAGTTTAGCAAAGAAACCGGTGAAGAAGACCTACCCTACTATCCTAAAAGATTAGCGGTTGATAAAGAATTATTGTTGAAATACAGGCAGGATGCAACACTGCTTACGAACGTATCATTTTTGGGCAGGCTGGCTACTTACCGGTACATGGACATGCATCATGTAATTGGCGAAGCCATGCAATTTGCCCGGGAGTTCATAACCTGCAGCCAGCAAGGTAAGGCTGCACCCATCTTCTCAAATACGGAAGCTGCTTAATTTGAACGCCTGCTCCCGGTGTTTCTTTAGCGCTGTTCACATATAAAAAAACCAGCATTTTTTGTGCGGCTTACAATATTTTCTATTGTAAGCCGTTTCTATTTTGTCCAATTTTCTTTTATAAAACCAAAGCCAACGACATGGAGAAGGCCATAGCTGTAGTGGTTTCTTACAACCGCCGAGCCCTTTTGTCAGAATGTATCTCTGCACTGCGCAAGCAAACACGCAAGTTGGATACTATTCTTGTAATCAACAATGGTAGCACAGACGATACGGAACAATGGCTCAAAGAGCAATCAGACATAAGTTTTATCACACAAAAAAATCTTGGGTCGAGTGGCGGGTTTAATGCTGGCATATCCTGGGCCTATAAAAATGGCTATTCCTGGATATGGTGCATGGACGATGATGGTTACCCCAAAGAAGATGCGCTGGAAAATATACTTGCGGTAGAAACAGAAACTTTGTGTTTAAGAAATTGTGCTGTGATAAATAAAGAGGATAGGAAAAGCTTTGTGTGGAAAACCAAAGGTTTTGCTACAATAGATGATGTAGACAGCAATATCATTTATGGCGTTGGGCATCCGTTCAACGGCACCCTCTTGCATCGCAATATTGTAGAAAGAGTGGGTCTGCCTGATCCTTCCTTATTTTTATGGGGCGATGAGTCTGAGTATTTTCAGCGCATAACAAGGAAAAATAAAATACCGGTTTGCACAGTGGCCAGTAGCATTCATTACCATCCTGCCAGTGCATTCTCTTATAAAAACGATTGGGACTTTACCAAAAGTTGGAAGATGTATTACTATGTGCGCAATCGCCTGCATATCCAAAATACAAAGTTTAGCAACAAACTGGTAGCTTTCGCCAATTACGCTTGCTTTCTTTTGGCAATGGCTGGCGTGGTATTGGTTTATCAAAAAACAGATAAATTAAAAAAATTATCATTTATTCTATGGCCGGCAGTAGATGCTGTAACGAATGATTTTAGCCAATCTCCGGTAACTATTTTGCAAAGGTTGAATAGCAGCCCGCAGCAAAGGTGGAACGAAGGTTTAAAAAATCACATCAAATATACAAGACAGGCGTTTGCTGGTTTATTTGCTCCAACACGTACAGAAACACCAATGAGTGCGTGAAATTAACAGCTATAGCTACAACGAGATTTCAGCCCCTTTTTGAAGGGGCTTTTTAATTACCTTTTTCCTTTGTTCGTTAATTAAGACCAGTGCCATAATAAAAAAAGGCATACAAGGAATTTTATAACGCACAAGGGTGCCAAAGTTTAAGGTGGTGGCTCCCACAAAGAGGGCAAACAAAACAGAGAAGAAAAAGCAAAATATTACCATAGGGTCTTTAATAAGTGTTGAAAAAAATATCCAGGGTCCCACTTTGTAAAGTACCAGCAGCGTGAACAACATAAGGCTAAGACTCTCTACGGAAGACAGTAAAGTAGATACTTTTTTGGACTCCCACAGATAGGGCCTGAACAAGGTTGCATTAATAGCAGCCGGTGCCAGCCTGGCCAGGCCGCCAATGCTTCCGTCATATTCTACACCAAGACTAAAAGAAGATTCTGCCCGGTCTGCCATGTTTATAAAATTTGCTTGTTGGCTGGCTACCGTTTCATTTAAATTATCCAGCGATAAACTCCCCATCTCCTCCTGTAACTTATCAGACACCAGTACAAATCCTCCAACACTCACCCCCAGAATTGCAATAACAACCACAAATTTTAAAAAGCTACTCTTTAGTAGACGGATATTAATGAGCATGAGGTAGAGAATGAAAAAAGGCAGGTAGGCAAAAATAATATAGGGTTTAACTATCGAGAGTACCCAGATGGCCACAAGAGCCGTTAGGCCATTGGCAATTGAATTGCGTTTTTTATAGAAGCCTTCAAAAATACAATAGGTCATCCAGCCAAGCATACCCATGCAAATAGGATCTTTTAAAGTGCCCGAGCTCCAAAATACCACGGTTGGCAAGAACAACACAGCAATCGCTATTTTTTTATGTAAGTGAGGATATATATTGTAAAAAAAGCGGAATAGTTTCCAGATACCGGTAAAGGCAATCATGGAAAAAAGTAAATTGATGAGCAGGTAACGGCCAAACGTGAAAAAAGCGAAAATGGCAACAAGGCGTATGATAAAAAAATTGGCTTCACTTTTAAAATAGCCTGTGTTTGCTAAGTTGCCAACCAGGTCTTTGCTAAAATCTTTTCCCTCCACAAACAGCCACTGGATGTTAGATGGATCCCGCATAATAAGCCGGAAAAGATTCATCCCTTCCGGGTAGTAAAGCGTGGTAGAATCACCTATTGAGATGTAATAATTAAATACTGTAATGGCAAGGGTTGAAAATATTTTTACCCAAAAGCCCCACTTATGATAGAATTTTAAAACGGGGTCTTTAAGTCGCTTTCGCCGGGAAGCAAAAAAGAGGTGAAAAAGAAAGACATATAGCGGAAATAATATAATGTCGAGAAATCCCATCCTTTTAAATCTATATACTTATTTAATGATGACACCTATCCGCAAGGCGGGCAAATTTATCGTAAAATATCATTTACTATTCAATAATATACATTTATTTTGCCCACAACAAAATCTCTCCAAATATGTGTGGCATCGCTGGTTCGGTAAATTTTAAATTGTCTTACGACCAGGTAAATCACACTATGTTTCACAGGGGCCCCGATGAGCAAAATGGGTTTTTGTCTGAGAACGTATATCTCTATCATCTTCGTTTATCCATATTAGATATCTCCGGCGGTAAACAGCCCATGCAGCTCGATGGTCGATTTACCATCATCTTCAATGGCCAGGTATACAATCATGGAGAGTTGAGAAAAAAGCATGGCCTTGCAGGAACTACCTATTCCGACACGGAAACCTTATTGCTATTGTACCGGAAACTTGGTACCGGCTTTTTAGATGAACTGGAAGGGATGTTTGTGTTTGCCATATACGACAAAGAGCAACAGACTTTATTTGTGGCCAGGGACCGGGCTGGAAAAAAGCCAGTTTATTATTATGCAGACGGACAAAAAATATTATTCGCATCTGAGCTTAATTGTCTCAAGAGCCAGCTGCCCTTGCAAATGAATCAGCAGCCTTTTTACACCTACCTCCGAACGGGTTCTTTCTACGCCAGCCATACTCCCTATCAAAATGTAACAGAGCTTGCGGCTGGATCCTTTTTGTTAATTGATTGCCGCAGCTTAAGCATTCAACAACACAAATGGTGGAGTATCGATCCATTCTATAAAACAAATCATCCGGATAATTTTGAGGAAGCCCTCGCAAAAGTAGATGTATATCTCAACAAAGCCGTTCAAAGTAGGGTAGCGTCATCTGACCTGGAGGTAGGCAGTTTTTTAAGCGGCGGCATCGATAGCGGCTTGGTAACGGCCATGGCCAGTAATTTTAAAGGACAACTTAAAACCTTCACCGTTTCTTTTGATGGCGAATACGACGAGGCGCCGCTTGCTCGCCTGGTTGCTGAGCGGTACGGTACCAATCACACAGAAATAAAAATATCTTTTGATGATCTGCAACAAAACCTGGAAACTATCATCGGCAATTATGGCGAGCCATTTTTCGACAGTTCCGCAGTGCCCAGCTATTACGTAAGCAAGGAGGCAAAAAAATATGTAACCGTTATTTTGAATGGTGACGGTGCAGATGAGTTGTTTGGTGGCTACCGCCGCTACATTCCTTTTTCGAAATATGATTTTTTTAAAGCAGCGCCTGCAATCAAAACGATTGCTGGTATTGCTAAACATATTTTACCACACCCACATTCTAAAAAAAATATCTACAATTATATATATCGTCTTTCCTCCCTGGCGTCCAAAGATAGCCTGGAGGTTTACTTGTCTGCCGGCGTAGATATTTTTGAGGATTTTGAAAACAATATGCTGCACGCCGGTTCAGATTACCTGGCGGAAATGCGGCAGGACTTTAATCAAATTGCCGGTGCAGACATCAGCGGATTGAAGAAGATCATGAACATGGATTTCAACAGCAATTTGTTCAGCGATCTGTTGGTTAAAATGGATATAGCCAATATGGCGCACTCCCTGGAAGGCCGGAGCCCTTTTCTTTCCAGGGATTTGATGGAGTATGCGCCCGGCATGAATGATACTTTTAAAATAAATAATAAAACTACCAAATACCTTTTGCGTACTTTGGCAAAGAAGTACCTGCCAGAGCAGTTGATCAATCAGCCAAAAAGGGGCTTTGAAATACCCTTAAAACAATGGGTGGAGAATGATTTGAGCGAACTGGTAAAGGATTATGTTGGGTCTGCCACAGCCCTAAGCAGGCAGATGTTGAAGCCGGCTTTTGTAGATGGACTTATCAATAACACAGTAAAAATTCCGGCAGAAAAAAGAGCAAAAATGTTATGGACATTGATGAGTATGGAAATATGGTACAAAAAAACATACTTGCAATAACAGGAACTTATTATGAAGAAGAATATTGCAATTATTGAAAATCATATTATTTCTACCAACACTGTCAGGCAAAAATTAACGCAGGTTCTCATAGAACAAGGTTATAACGTTACTGTGCTCTCCACTGGTACCCCAAAAGAACTTGCCATAGCACAAAGTAAGGGATTCAATATTATAGACATTGGTACCAGCAATACCAACATTGCAGATGTTTGTAAGTATATGAAAAACCTGAGGGCGGCTTTAAAAATTACCAGGGCCGATGTATGTTTAACTTTTACCATGCGCCCCGCCATCTGGGGCAATATGGTCACCCGGTTTATGGGTATTCCTACCATTACAAACATAACAGGTATTGGTCCCCTGGCCGAAAGCGAATCGCTGGCCTATAAAGTGGCCAGGCTGCTTTACCGGTTTGTTTTAAAGAAAACAGCCCTGGTATTTTTTCAAAACAAAGACGATTTGGGCATTTTCCTCCAAAAAAAATTTGTAACCCTAAAGCAGGCAGCTATCATTCCCGGGTCTGGCGTGGACTATGACCATTTTGCGCCGCTTCCGCAAAAACGAAATGACAATAAATTTGTTTTTCTTTTTATCAGCAGGCTTATAAAGGACAAAGGCATTCTCGAATATGTAGAGGCAGCAGCCCAATTGCTTGAAACCAATCCTGAAGTTACTTGCCAGGTATTAGGACCCTACTATTCGCAAAATCTAAAAGAAAATATTATTACGGAGAAGCAAATCATGCACTGGCTGGACAATGGTATTGTTCAATATATGGGTGCGGCGGATGATGTGCGTCCCTTTATAGCTGAAGCGGATTGTATTGTGTTGCCCTCTTATAGAGAAGGGATGAGTAATGTATTGCTGGAGGCGGGCAGCATGCAAAAACCTACCATCACAACCGATACTACCGGCTGTAACGACATCGTTATTGATGGTGTAACGGGGCTTTTGTGCAAAGTGAGAGATGCAAAAGATTTGCGAAGCAAGATGCAGGAAATGGTGAAACTGTCCAAAGAGCAGAGGGCCGAAATGGGCCGGCAGGCAAGGGAAAGAGTGAAAACTACTTTCGCAAAAAAAATAGTAGTGGATGCTTACCTCAAGGCAATCGAAGCAATTCTGTAAAATTTTAGATCTCTTAAAAACCTCTTAAGTCCCATCTTTTTAGAGACTTTTCTAAACAATTTCATCGTTCCCTTGTAATATATCACTAACGTTTAAAACGATGAATTCATTTACAATAAAAGACCTTTCTAATCTTTCGGGCATCAAAGCGCACACGCTACGCATATGGGAGCAACGTTATAGTTTTTTAAAACCAAACCGCACTTTTACCAATATCAGGTATTATAGCAACGAGGAATTAAAGACCATTCTCAACATTGCTTTACTCAATAAATATGGGTTTAAAATATCCCATATAGATAAGATGACGGGTTTGCAAATAAATGAAAAAATTCTTTCTCTGAACCAGGCAGATGCCCAGCAGGAGAGGTTTGTAAACGGTTTAATTCAAAAAATGATCGATCTGGAGATTGAATCATTTGAAGAAATGCTGAGCCAGAACATTGCCGCCAAAGGCATAGAGCGAACCATCACACAAGCGATTTTCCCCTTCATGGAAAAAATTGGCATCCTCTGGCTTACCAACCACATCAACCCTGCGCAGGAACACCTCGTTACAAATATTATTCGTCAAAAATTAATCTGCGGGATAGAGAATGCCAGTAGCGCCTTACAATCTGATAAGAAAGTAATGCTTTTTTTGCCCGAAGGTGAATACCACGAATTGGGCTTGCTTTTTATGTATTACCTGTTAAAAAGCCGGGGTGTATATGTTACCTACCTTGGCGCCAATGTGCCACTTAAAGATGTAGAGTATCTTGTTAACTATAAGAAGCCAGACTATTTGTATTGCCACCTTACTACAGTGGGACAGAACTTTAACTTTGAAAAGTTTCTCCTGAATGTGACCCAAAAATTCAAGGGTGTTCCCGTTGTAATTTCAGGGCTGCTTACCAACACATACGAGAAGAAGATACTGCCACCTATCATTTTCAAAAGGTCTTTCCCGGAAGTGATGGATTTTGTAACTCACCTATAATTTTAATAAAAAACGTCCTTTTTTCTAAAAGGGCATTTTTGTATCAAAAGTTTTGTTTAACTTTACGGTATCAAAAATTAAACAGTATGTCTACGCAGGAATTTGATCAAATGTTGCTTAGCAACGCCGATTATCTGAAACCGTTTGCATTTACCCTTACCAGGGATAATGAAGCTGCCAAAGACCTAATGCAGGAAACCCTTTTTAGGGCACTATCTAACAAGGACAAGTACAACGTGGGTACCAACCTAAAGGCGTGGATGTACACCATCATGCGAAACATCTTCATCAACGATTATCGGAAGAAATCGAGGCAGCAAACTGTTTTTGATAATACCCCCAACGATTATCTCCTTAATCATAACCAAACAGCTGTGGCCAACTCCGCAGAGGTGAATCTTAAATTAAAAGACATTCACGCATCTATACATGAGTTGCCCGAAATATTCAAGCATCCCTTTATACTATATTATGAAGGATATAAATACAATGAAATTGCTTCGCTCCTTAAAGAACCCCTTGGAACTATTAAAAGCCGTATTCACTTTGCACGTAAACTTTTAAAAGAGCAAATGAGCAGGTATTAGACCAGAAGTAAAAATTTGATTTAACTCCAATACCCTAATTTTAGCCCGTGAAGAAAGCTCTTATAATTGGAAGTGGTTTTGCTGGCTTGTCGGCAGCATCGTACATGGCTAAGGCTGGCTGGGAGGTACAGGTGCTGGAAAAGCACGACATCCCCGGAGGCCGGGCAAGGAAGTTTAGTGAAGCAGGGTTTACGTTTGATATGGGTCCCAGTTGGTACTGGATGCCAGATGTATTTGAAGCCTATTTCAACAGTTTTGATAAGAAAGTGGCCGATTACTACGAATTGAACCGTCTCGACCCCTCTTACAGGGTTTATTGGCAAGATAGCTACATAGACGTTCCTGCAGATTACAATAAGTTGAGGGATCTTTTTGAATCTATGGAGCCGGGTGCTGCTCGCCAGTTGGATATTTTCCTGAATGAAGCTGCTTACAAGTACGAAGTGGGCATTAACAAGCTGGTACGAAAACCTGGACGCTCTCTCGGAGAATTCTTAGATATAGATCTCGCCAAAGGACTACTCAAATTAGATGTGTTTACCTCAATGAAGAACCATGTAGGTAAATTTTTTAAACATCCACAGCTTAAATTTTTAATGGAGTTTCCCGTGCTTTTTTTGGGTGCGCTGCCAGAGCAAACCCCCGCTTTATACAGCCTCATGAATTATGCAGATATTAAATTGGGTACATGGTTTCCTAAAGATGGAATGTATGCAATTGCAGATGGAATGTATCGGCTGGCAAAAGAGTTGGGCGTTCAGTTTCAATTCAACCAAAATGTGCTAAGCATCAATATGGAGGGCGGAACCGCCCGGTCTGTGTCTGCAATATCTACGTCAGAAGGCTCCGTTGTCAGTCATTACGAGGCAGATGTAGTAATTGGTGCTGCAGACTACCATTTTATAGAAAGTAGCCTATTACCCCTGCAATACAGAAGTTATACCGAGAAATACTGGAACAATCGCACGATGGCGCCTTCCTGTCTCCTCTATTATGTTGGTGTAAATAGAAAAATTAAAAACCTTTTACATCATTCTTTGTTCTTTGATGTAGACTTCCAGCAGCACGGGCACGAAATATACAGCGATCCGAAGTGGCCCACCGAGCCTCTTTTCTATCTAAGCGCAACATCGGTAACCGAACCCGAAACTGCAATTCCAGGCGGGGAGACATTGTTTTTTTTAATACCCGTAGCGGCAGGACTTAACGGAGATACGGAAGAATTAAGAGATGTATATTTTGAGAAGATTTTAAATAGATTTGAGCAGCTAACAGGCGAAAATATAAAGGATGACATTGTGTATAAAAAATCTTACTCGGTGTCAGATTTCGTAAGTGACTACAATGCTTTTAAAGGCAATGCCTATGGGCTTGCTAACACGCTTATGCAAACGGCAATATTAAAGCCCTCTGTAAAGAGCAAAAAAGTTAGTAATTTGTTTTATACCGGCCAGCTAACGGTACCAGGTCCGGGTGTACCGCCCGCTTTAATAAGTGGAGAAATAGTAGCAAAAGAAATAATAAAAGAATTTAAGTCTTAAAAAATTTAATTGAATGATGCATATTTTTCATAGCGTAAGCCAGGAGTGCAGTAAGCTCACTACCGAGAAATACAGCACTTCTTTTAGCAGCGCTATCAAGTTGCTGCACCCTTCTTTGCGTAGTTCAATTTACAATATTTATGGCCTGGTGCGCTTTGCAGATGAAATCGTGGATACTTTTCACGATCATGATAAAGCACAGCTGCTGGCTGCCTTCGAATTACAAACTTACCAGGCCATAGAGCAAAAAATCAGCTTAAACCCCATCTTACACAGCTTTCAATTAACCGTTAATCAATACAATATTGATAAAGCTTTAATAGAGGCTTTTTTTCACAGTATGCGCCTGGACCTTGATAAAACCCAGTACGATCTGGACGGCTACCAGCAATATATTTATGGCAGTGCCGAAGTAGTGGGACTCATGTGCCTTTATGTATTTTGCGAAGGCAATAAAGATGAATATGAAAGCCTGAAGCCGGCTGCACAGGCACTTGGAGCAGCTTTTCAAAAAGTAAATTTTTTGCGGGATCTGAAAGCCGATTACGAGTTATTAAATCGTACTTATTTTCCAGGTGTGGATTTTCGCAATTTTACTCCCGCTATTAAGCAACAAATAGAAGATGATATAGCTGCAGACTTTGAGAAAGCTTATGCCGGCATTGTTTTACTACCCGCAAAAGCTCGCTTTGGGGTGTATGTTGCTTATAAATATTATCTATCGCTTTTCAAAAAAATCAAGCGTGCTGAGCCGGACCTGTTGTTCGACAATCGCATTCGCATACCCAACTATTCCAAGGCATTCATCCTGATGCGGGCGGGGGTCAGAAGCCAGTTTAATATCTTATAAAATAGAGGATTTGTCACAGGTAATATTAGTAAACGAAGCAGATGAGGCCATTGGTGTAATGGATAAAATGGAGGCTCACGAAAAAGGAAAGCTACACAGGGCCTTTAGCATTTTTATTTTTAACAACAAGGGAGAAATGTTGCTGCAGCAAAGGGCACTGGACAAGTATCATAGCGCTGGCCTTTGGACCAACACTTGTTGCAGCCATCCCCAGCCAGAGGAAGAAGTTGCTGTGGCCGCCAGGCGCAGGCTGGTAGAGGAAATGGGTTTTGAAACAGAATTAACCAAAGCATTTACCTTTCAATATAAAACCGGTTTCGACAATGGGCTTACCGAGCATGAAGTAGATCATGTTTTTACCGGCCAATACGAAGGTTCTTTACATCCCAACCCGGCAGAAGTAGCAGACTATTCCTTCAAAACGATAGCGGCTGTAAAGCAGTCGATAGCCAGTGAACCTCATTTATACACTTCGTGGTTTAAAATAGCTTTTCCCAAACTGGAAAGTTATCTTGCAGGGGAGTAATTTCAACATGAAACAGAACAAATCAGCCATTATCATCGGAAGCGGAATTGCCGGCCTGGCTGCTGCTACACGGCTTGCTATAGCTGGCTTTAGCGTAAAAGTTTTTGAACGCAATGCAGTGCCTGGCGGTAAAATAGCCGTGTTCGAAAAAGATGGTTTTCGTTTTGATGCCGGGCCATCGTTATTTACCCAGCCACAAAATATAGAAGAGCTTTTTGCAGATGCCGGGGAGGCAATTCAAGATTATTTTAATTACAAAGATGTAGACATTGCCTGTAGGTATTTTTTTGAAAATGGCAAATCTGTAAATGCTTATACGAATGCGGAGGCCTTTGCACAAGAGTTGGAAAAGCAACTGGGAGAGCAAAAGAGTTTGGTAATAGATTACCTGGAAGATTCCAGGAAAATTTACAATAATATCGGCAATATATTTTTAAACCACTCTCTACACAAGCGAAGCACCTGGCTTAACAAAAGAGTTTTTACTGCCTTCAGGGCTGTAAAGTTTCCCTATGTGTTTCAAAGCTTGCATGCCTACAATACCAAACATTTTAAAACACAGGAAGCGGGGCAAATTTTTAACCGGTTTGCTACCTACAATGGAAGTAACCCCTATCAGGCGCCCGCCATGCTTAGCCTTATACCTCATCTTGAGATGAACGAGGGTACCTACTTCCCTGAGGGAGGTATGATTAGCATCACCAATGCGTTGTACCAGCTTGCGCTTAAAAAGGGAGTTCAGTTTCATTTCAACAGTCCTGTGCAAAGAATTATAAATTCTGAAGGTAAAGTACAAGGAGTAGTAGTGAATAACCAAAATGTATATGCAGATGCGGTAGTAAGCAATGCAGATGTGTATTTCACCTATAAAAACTTATTAAATTTTGAGACTAAAGCCCGTAAGGTCTTAAGGCAGGAACGCAGCAGCAGCGCCGTTATTTTTTATTGGGGTATGGGTAAGTCGTTCCCCGATCTCGGCTTGCACAATATCTTTTTTAGCCAGCAGTACCAGGAAGAGTTCAATCATATATTTAAGTTGAAGAAATTATTTAGTGACCCCACTGTATATATAAACATAACGAGCAAAGAAGAATCCGGGCATGCCCCCGCGGGCAAAGAGAACTGGTTTGTAATGATTAATGTACCGGCCAATACCGGGCAAAATTGGGAAGCGCTTGTAGCTGAGGCACGGACTAACATTATTCAAAAACTGAACCGGATGCTGGCTACCGATGTAGCATCGTTGATAGAAACCGAAACAGTGTTGGACCCTTTGCTCATAGAGCAAAACACCGGCAGCTACCAGGGTTCCTTGTATGGTACCAGCTCCAACAGTAAGATGGCTGCATTCTTTAGGGCGCCTAACTTTTCCGGTGAACTCAAAAATCTTTATTGCTGTGGCGGTAGCGTACACCCCGGTGGCGGCATACCGTTGTGTTTAAGAAGTGCCAGGATTACTACGGATATCATCACCAACGATTTTAAAACGAAGGGTACACAGTCTCATTGAAAAATATTTCTAAATACCAGCTGGCCACGGCCATTGCTATCCTGTTTCATGTTATCGGGCTTGTGGGCTTTCTCTTCTTTAATTCCACAGCATTTGTTGCAACTACTCCGCTCAACCTATTGCTCATGGCGGGGCTTATATTTTACACACAACCGCAAAAGAATACAGCCTTTTATACTTTTTTTGCTATTTGCGTGGTCGTGGGTATTGCAGTAGAAATAATAGGTACCCGCACAGGGTTGCTGTTTGGCAATTACAGTTATGGCAGTGTGTTGGGTCCGGGTATTCAAAATGTGCCTTTCATCATTGGCATCAACTGGTTCATTATAATGTATTGTTGCGGTGCAACGGTGCATCTTTTCCTACAGCACATTACTGCAAAGCTCGCCGAAAAAACAGGAAAGCCATCTCAAACGATACAGGTTTTGTCTGTAATAGTAGATGGCGCTACATTGGCAGTATTTTTTGACTGGCTCATGGAGCCCGTAGCCATTAAGTTAGGCTACTGGCAGTGGCATGGCAATGGCGAAATACCATTGTTCAACTACGTTTGTTGGTTTCTGATAAGCATGATTTTGCTGTTTGTTTTTAAAAGCTGTCATTTTCCCGGCAAAACAAATTTGCCGTAAATTTGTTACTCATCCAGGCAATGTTTTTCCTATTGCTAAGAACTTTTTTATGAACTGGCTTTTATTTATACCCGTTATGATGGGCACTTTCTTGCTGATGGAAGGTATCACCTGGCTTACGCACCGCTATGTGATGCACGGCTTTTTGTGGTTCCTCCACGAAGATCACCACAAGCCTGCACCCGGCCTTTTTGAAAAAAACGATGCATTCTTTCTCATTTTTGCTGTACCGAGTTGGCTCTGCATTATGTTTGGGTTACAGCAACAACGGTACTGGTTAGCCGCTATTGGTTTTGGCATAGCCATGTATGGCCTCGCTTATTTCCTGGTGCATGATGTCATCATTCACCAGCGCTTCAAATGGTTTACCCGTAGCAACAACACTTATGTGAGAACCATTCGATGGGCACATAAAATGCACCACAAGCATATGGAAAAGGAGGAAGGGGAGAGTTTCGGAATGTTGTACGTTGCTAAAAAGTATTGGGAAAAAGTGCAGGCGGACAACAGGAGAAACAGGAGATAATTTGTTGTTACCGGGCTTTTATTACTTGATAATCATAGTTGCAACAGCGCCCACGAAGAGCAAAACAATGTAACACGGGGTTGCACACTTGTATGGCCTATCTTTATTCAAACTATTAAATTCAGGTCTTCTTTCTCTTGAACCCACACTACACATATTTTGTTATTCTGGCCGCCTCTTTGGCCGGTCCTTTGGCCCTTAGCTTCGATAAAAAGGTGGCCTTCTACAAAAAATGGAAATACCTTTTTCCGGCTATGCTCCTGCCTGCCTTGTTTTATATTATTTGGGACAGTTGGTTTACTGCTCTCGGAGTTTGGAGTTTTAACCCCGAATACATTACAGGTATCAAATTATTAAACCTGCCGGTAGAAGAAGTGCTTTTCTTTTTTGTAGTGCCTTACTGCTGCGTGTTTATCTACGAGTGCCTTGTCACTTATTTTCCTTTAATAAAACATAAAGCAGGTGCTGATGTAATTTTAAAACTACTGGCCGTGGTACTTTTTATCGTAGGTCTGTTTTTTTATGACCGTTATTATACAGCCTATACTTTTATCCTGTTTGCCCTGTTTACTCTGCTCTTTTATTTATTCAAGCCCTTTTTTAGCGGCTTGCGCATAAGCTATTTTTTAATTGCTTACACTGTTATCCTCGTACCTTTTTTAGTGGTTAATGGTTTTCTTACTGCTATTCCGGTTGTATTGTACAACGATGCAGAAAACCTGGGATTTCGCATTTATACCATTCCTTTTGAAGATACTTTTTATGGAATGCTGCTTGTTTTTATGAATCTCGGCATTTACGAGAAGCTTAGACTTAGGTACTAACGTTTCCCCATAGCCGCTTCATCCAGGAACCAATACAGGTTTTCTACTGCAGTTACTTTTGCCGCAGGAAAAGCATCTCCCCGCCCTGACAATATTTTTTTAACAATAGGGGCTTTGGCAGCGCCCGTTACCAGCAAGGCAATATTTTTCGCCCGGTTTATCAAAGGGAAAGTAAAGCTGATGCGATACATATCTTTTTCTGCTACCCACACTTCTTTTATCCACCGCTTTTTTTCGGTCAACAATCCACTTTTAGGAAAGATAGATGCCGTGTGGCCGTCTTCACCCATGCCCAACAACACCAGGTCAAATGGTGTTTTTGCCGTTACGTACTTTCTTACCTGCGCTTCGTACTTTTTCGCAGACTCTAAGGGAGTCAATTTTAGAATTGGAACAGCTAATATATTTTTTTGGGGAATGGGTACATGGCTTAGTAAACTATCCATCGCCATCTTGTAGTTACTGTCCTCATGCGTGGGTGCTACAAAACGTTCATCGCCAAAAGCAACCACTACATGTTTCCATGGTATATTGTTTTTGTAAGGTGCCTGTGCCAGCAAATGAAATAGAATTTTCGGTGTGCTGCCACCAGAAAGTGCCAGGGTAAAAATTCCTTTTTGCTGCACGGCCTTGTTGCTCTCCACTACAATCAAATGGGCTGCTGCATGTGCAAGTTGCATGGCATCTGGCCAAACAGTTGTTATGGTGACGGACTTCTTTGGCATATTATTTTTTAATTTCGGGTAACAATATCCATTCTTTAGAAAATGGTTTCAGCAAATCGTCTGCTGCTGCCGGGCCCCAGCTGCCAGCCTTGTACTTGTGCAACATTTTTTTCGGATCTTTTTTCCAGGCGTTCAATATAGGCATCACCACTTTCCAGGCGGCTTCTACCTGGTCGCTGCGCATAAACAAACTGGCATCCCCTTCTATGGCATCCAGTAACAAGGCTTCGTAAGCTTCCGGGCTTGATTCGGAGTAGGATTCTTTATAAGTGAAATCCATTTCTACTGCTTTCAATTTCATTTGCACACCAGGCACTTTGCTTTCAAACAACAAACTTATTTTCTGCTCCGGCTGTATGCTTATAATCAGCCTGTTAGGAACTATATCGCTGGCAAATATTTTGTACGGCGTAGGTTTAAATTGAATAACGATTACAGAGCTTTGCTTTGGTAAGGCTTTGCCGGTTCGCAAAAAGAAAGGTACGCCCTTCCACCTGGGGTTGTCTATAAAAAATTTAGCGGCCACATAAGTTTCTGTTGCAGAACCTTTGGCTACCAAATCTTCCTGCTGGTATCCAAGCTGCGGTTCGCCATCCATTGTACCGGCTGCGTATTGACCCTTTATTATATTTTTAAAAACCTGACCTGCAGTAAATGGCCTGATGGCTTTGAGTACCGCCACTTTGCTGTTGCGTATCATCTCTGGCTGGTCTTTGCCGGGGCACTCCATGGCTACTACACAGAGCAATTGCAACAGGTGATTTTGTATCATATCTTTTAAAGCACCATTGCTGTCGTAATATGCACCCCTTCCTTCTATACTTACATGTTCTGCCAGGCTTATCTGCACATGATCTATGTGTTGATTATTCCACAACGGTTCAAACACCGAGTTGGCAAACCTAAAGGTCATGATGTTTTGAACGGTCTCTTTGCCCAGGTAATGGTCAATCCTAAAAATCTGTTCTTCTTTAAAACGCTCCTGTAAAAAATGGTTTAATTTTTTTGCAGAGTCAAGATCGGTACCAAAAGGTTTTTCTACAATGATCCTGTCAGACTTTGCTTTGTTGCAAAGTTTGTTGGTGTATAAACCATTGGCAACGTTTTCTATATATTTCGGCGGGATAGCCATGTAAAAGAGGCGTTGGTTTTTTTCATTATCCGCTTTTTCAAAACCATCCAGTAAGGTTTTTAAGTTCACGTAGAGATCGTTCAAAACAAGGTCCCCCTGCAAGTAAACGATCCGTGCCGCAAAGAACTTCCATTTTGCAGCATTGGCTTTTCCCGACCGGGAGAATTCGTTGAGACCTTTTAACAGCCCTTTTTTAAATGCGATTTCATTAACTTCCCCTCTTCCAACTAGCACAATCCTGAAATTATCCGGCATGTTGTCTGTAATGTAGAGGTTGAAAAACGCCGGTACCAGTTTCCTATTGGTAAGATCGCCCGTGCCTCCAAAAATTACAATAGAGGTAGGATGGTGTTGAACACTATTTTGCATTTGATTGATTTGATTAAAATAAATTAAATCCACTCTGTGTGAAAGCTGCCAGGTTGGTCAAGCCGCTCGTAAGTATGTGCGCCAAAATAATCTCTCTGCGCCTGAATTAAATTGGATGCCGATCTTCCCGTACCAAACATATCTACATAGTGGAGGGCACTACTTAGAGCAGGTGTACCCGTTTGATGGTCCATTGCAAGCTTTAGTAGAGATACCGTTGCACTCCGATGCTTGACTATTAAACTGTAAAAATTTTCATCCAGCAGGAGGTTTTTCAGCAGATTATTTTTTAAATAGGCCTGCCTCATATCGTTAAGCATAGTGGAGCGAATAATGCAGCCTCCTTTCCAGATGCGCACCACTTCTGCCAGACTGATCTCGTATTTATATGCCAGCGAAGCTTCCTGTAAAAGATGCATTCCCTGCACATAGCTGGCACAAATGCCAAAGTAAAGTGCATCATGCACATCGGCTATTACTGCATCTTTATCCGCATCGATAGTTGGCACTGATTCTTTTTTAAAGCCATTGATGGTTTCTCTTTCCGATTTAAAAATAGAAATATCTCTTGCAGCTACCGCCTGGTCTATGGTGGGCACTGGCGTATGAAGTTCCATGGCACTCTCACTCGTCCACATGCCGGTTCCTTTTGATGCGGCTTTGTCCAGTATCTGATCTATCAACATAGTGCCGGCAACAAGGTCGTCTTTTTGCAAAAATATTTTTCCTGTTATTTCAATCAAAAAAGATTGAAGTGCTCCATCGTTCCAACGGGTGTAGATCTGTTGTAGTTCTTCGTTGGTGCAGCCGGCAATGTTTTTTAAAACAGCATAGCTTTCTGTAATGAGTTGCATGATGGCATATTCGATGCCGTTGTGTACCATTTTAGTGTAGTGCCCTGCCGAGCCATTACCTACAAAAGCTACGCAGGCACCTTCATCACTCTGTGCTGCAATGGCATCAAAAATATTTTTAAGTTCGGCATAGCCATCTTTATTTCCGCCTGGCATCATACTTGGTCCAAGCCTTGCCCCGTCTTCGCCGCCGCTAATGCCCATGCCCGTAAAATGAATGCCCGTAGCAGCCAGTCTGCCTATGCGTGCATCGGTATCCCTGAAATGTGAGTTGCCACCGTCAATTAAAATATCTCCGTTTTGCAAAAAAGGAATGATCTCGTCTATTACCGCATCTACAATTTTACCCGCAGGCACCAGCATCATAATGCGTCTTGGAATTTCCAGGCTGTCTACAAATGCAGCCATGGTGGGCAATGCCTGCACTTGCTTGCCTTTGCCCTCTTCTTGCAGCCGGTTCAGTTGATCCGCATTCCTGTCGTAACCGGCCACGCTAAAGCCATGGTCGGCCATATTTAATACAAGGTTACGGCCCATTGTTCCCAGCCCTATCATTCCGAATTGTGCTTTTTGCATAGTTTAATTGTTGTTAAAAAACTTTTTAAAATTAGTACAATAATAGGCAACATAGTTTATCAGCTGCATTGCCAATAAACCAACAGCTCGTATTTGTGGTTACATCCGCCCTCTTTTTGGTAAACATCCTCCAAGATATCCATTGACAGTACCCGCCAGCCATGACGTTGTTGTGAGTTCCAAAAAGTTTTCCACCATCCCGCCAACTTTCTCAATATGACAAATAATTTAGTATTTTTATGCTAAGTTATTTAGTATATATTTTCAGCTCTTATGAAACATTCATCTAAAAAAGACAACGGTTACACGGCTTACTTTAAAACCAGGGAGCGGGATTTAAGTAAAGCCACGCCCGGTTATAAGATATACGAATATGCCCTTGTGCTCTATCCGCATGAAGCCTTGCGGGATAAGATCCTGGAAGTAAGAAAATATTTTGGAGACACTTATAATACCGAAGTGGTCAATCATCCCAAGCCATATGTAACGCTGGCCAATTTTGTACAATATCAAATGCTGGAGGAGAAACTGGCAAACAGGCTCAGGCTCACAGCAATGGGATTACCTCCTATAAAGATAGAGCTGAAAGATTATGGTAGTTACCCCTCGCATACAATTTATATCCAAATCACTAGCAAAGTACCGCTGCAGGCATTGGTAAAATCCATTCGTACCGAAGCCCAGCGCCTCATGAAACTGAATGATGAAAATAAGCCACACTTTATATTAGAGCCCAACCTTAACATTGCCAGCAAGCTAAAGCCCTGGCAGTTCGAGAAGGGTTGGCTTGAGTTCAGCCACCAAAATTTTACAGGTCGCTTTATTGCAGATGCGATGTTGCTGCTGGGCCGGCCCCTCGGCGAAATGAAATACCAGGAGCTGCACAAATTTGAGTTTCAAAATTTGCCCGTTGCAACCTCGCAGGGCGCATTATTCTAAATGCCCGTTCCCTGGACGGGCACGTAGGATATTTCAACACTAAAAATATTGAAATTGAATTGCAGCTCAGAAGCCTTGAGTTTGTTTCTTTTTTTGATGCCAGCTTCAGTAATTCTGTTCAGCATCCATGGGCCAGTAATGACAAAAACAATCATCAGTAATAAAAAAAAATATGGACACCGGATCTAAGGCTTCGTTACCCCGAAATTCTTCGGGGCAGGAGAGACAGGGGCTACCACTTAAGCAAGACCATCATAAAGTAAAGCCACAAACAGCCGCTGATAAACAGGTCCCTTCTTCGGAAAGGTCGGGGGAGGCGCATCAATATGTATCAGGCCGGGGAGCACAGTTCAATACGAAAAATCGGTTCTTAAAAGATGAAATAACGCAGGAGCATATAGAAGGTATTGATGATTGGGAAGTGGCTAACAAGCCTACTCAATATATTGAAATGCAGAGTAAAAGTATTGTGAACAAAATAGAAAGCCAGGATGTGGGCATGGGTTACAGCATGAACCCCTATGCAGGCTGCGAGCATGGCTGCATTTATTGTTATGCCCGTAATGTGCATGAGTACTGGGGCTACAGTGCCGGTTTGGATTTTGAACAGAAAATCTTAGTCAAGAAAAATGCAGCACAGCTGCTGCGCAAATTTCTCCAGCATCCAAAATGGGATGCCACACCCATTATGCTGAGTGGCAATACGGATTGCTACCAGCCCGCCGAGCAAAAATACCGTTTAACAAGAAGCCTGCTGGAAGTATGCAATGAATTCAACCAGCCGGTGGGTATACTTACCAAAAATTCCGGCATATTAAAAGACAAAGATGTGTTGCAGGAAATGGGGAAGAAAAATATTGTTTCTGCAATGGTTTCCATCACGTCTTTTAACGAAGACCTGCGCAGAACGATGGAGCCCCGCACCACAACTGCTGCACAAAAATTAAAAGTGATCAACGAATTGAGTAAAGCGGGT
>JANPJW010000428.1:0-2109 GCA_031425715.1 Chitinophagaceae bacterium
ACCTTGATGTGATGGACGGACGTTTTGTACCCAACATCAGCTTCGGCCCCATGATCATTGAGTTTATTCGCACAACAACCAGTAAAGTTTGTGATGTGCATCTCATGATTGAGGAACCAGAAAATTATGCAGAGGCCTTCAAGAAAGCCGGAGCCGATAATCTTACTATTCACATAGAAGCTTGCCGGCATCTGCATAGGAATATTCAGCAAATAAAGAGTTTGGGTATGAAAGCCGGGGTGGCAATAAACCCGCATACCCCCGTGCAATCATTGAAGGATGTTCTTTTAGATATTGACCTTGTTTGCCTGATGAGCGTGAACCCTGGCTTTGGCGGCCAATCTTTTATACCCGGCACGCTACATAAAATAAAGGAACTGAGACAAATGATAGCCGATGCCGGAGCGAATGTGTTGATTGAAGTGGATGGGGGTGTATCGCTCGAAAATGCAGGCAGCATCCTTGCTGCGGGCGCAGACGTGTTGGTGGCAGGCAATGCAGTTTTTAAATCTGCTAACCCTGCAGGAACCATCGCTGATTTAAAAAAGCTTTAAAATTTAAGTTCGGAACCAAACAGCAATTTGCATTTGTACATACCGCTTTTTTTGCCATTCAATAAAATATCTATCTTCAACACATGAGATCACTGGTCGCCATTTTCTTTAGCCTGCTTAGCTTATCAGCCGTAGCTCAAAATAAAAATGCCAGTATCTCCGGTATCATCGTAGATGAAAATGATGCTCCGCTGGCAAAATCTTCTGTTGTTATTTTAGGGCGCTCTGCAGGCATTGCATCAAACGACAGTGGCCGATTTACTTTGCTGGTGCCAGCCCAAAAAGCAATAGCACTGGTTTTTAGCCAGCTAGGCTATATATCTCAGCAAAAAAATTTTTACCTAAGCCCCGGCGAAACAGAAGTGATTGTTATACGGCTAATGGCCGACCGCCAAAGTATGGAAGAAATAGTAGTGACTGATGAGCGGACACGTACAGAAAATAGCCTGGTAAAAATCAACCCAAAAAATGCAATCACCCTACCCAGCTCCACTGGCGGGGTGGAAGCGCTCATTAAAGTATTAGTGGGCAGCAATAACGAACTCACTTCCCAGTACAATGTTCGTGGAGGAAATTATGACGAGAACCTCATTTACATCAACGATTTTGAAGTGTACCGGCCCTACCTGGTAAGTAGCGGACAGCAGGAAGGCCTAAGCCTGATTAACCCGGAACTGGCCCGAAACGTAAGTTTTTACACAGGCGGTTTCCAGGCTAAGTATGGAGACAAAATGAGCAGCGTTTTAGACATTCAATATAAAAAACCTACCAGCTTTGGTGGTAGTGCTTATGTAAGTTTTTTAGAACAGGGATTACAACTGGAAGGCAGTGCAAAAAAAGGAAAAGTAACCTGGCTGGCCGCTGTGAGAAACAAAAACAACCGCAACCTGCTAAGCAACCAGCCCACACAAGGCGCTTATATACCCTCGGCCTCCGACGCACAAGCTTACATTACTTACGAGGTTAGCAAAAAATGGCAGTTAGAAATATTGAGCATTTTTTCCAGCTCCCGCTTTTCCTTTTTCCCTGAGTCGGTTAAAAAAACGTCTTCTGTTTTCTCGCCTCTATACACAGCAAACCTCGGCCTGGATATTTTTTTTGAAGGGCAAGAAAGAGATGCCTACAACACAGCTTTAATAGGCGCCAGCCTATTGCACTCGCCCAATGAAAAGTTGAAATTAAAGTGGATGCTCAGCCGTTTTAAAGACAACGAAAAAGAAAACTTTGACATTGCCGGGGCGTACGTTCTTGGAGACAGGGATTTTGATAACAACAGTGGCACTTTTGGTGAAATTGTAAATCCCCTTGGTGCCGGCTATTACCAGAACTATGCAAGAAACGAATTAGACATTGAAGTGTGGAACGCCAGCCACAAAGGAAGTTACACGCAGGGTAAACACTTTGTGCAATGGGGCAATAGCATTGAGCAAACCAATATTAAAGATAAACTTCGCCAATGGGAGTACCAGGATTCTGCAGGTTATTCTTTGCCCGCAAACCCATCGGCACTTTTTTTATTCAACTCACAAAACTCAACAGCAGATCTGCAAATTCA
>JANPJW010000429.1:0-1974 GCA_031425715.1 Chitinophagaceae bacterium
GATAAAAGCGTAAGCCATGTATGACTTTAGCACGTAGAGACAATAAAAGCTGAACAATAAAGCAACAAGAATTTTTATCTGGTACCTTTTTTCAAAAAGAAATAAGTAAGAGTTGTAAAAGCCAATTCCTAAAAACCCAAGACACAGGGTATCCTTTAAAATGCCACTGCCCCAGAACAACACTGATGGTATTAAAAAGAAAACCATAAAGATGGCCTTGTAATATGTAGGATAAATGCGATAGAAGGTTTTGAACATCAACCAAAGCCCCACGAAAGAAAAAAGGGAGAAGAAGATGCTGATGACCATGTAGCTGTCGAAGCTGAGTATAGAAAACAAGGCTACAATTTTGACCGCCAGTAAATTACTACCGGCAGATACATAGCCATAATTTTCAGGACGGAATCCATTGGTTTCGTAGTAATTGCCAAAATCTTCTGCCGGTCCCGTAATAAACCGAAGATTTTCGGATTTTTCAAAAATGATTTTTTTAAAATCCAGCCCTGCAGTGTAATACATCTCTGTATCGCCGGGAAGTAGAAAAATAGAAAACAAGCCAAAGAGAATTCCAAACAGTATTTTAATGCGCAGGCCCCTGAAAAAATAAAGCGAAAGCTGCGGGCTTTGTTTCATTTGCTTGCTCAACAATCGCAGACATAAACTGATCACTATGGCATACACCGGCACCAGGATAACGTCTAATAGAGTCAGCTTTAGCATAAGGCCAGGCAGTTTGCCATTTTAAAATCAAAGTTTATTAAAAAGCTTAAAAAATGCTTGCGTTGTAGCCTTCACCGAATAGTGATGTACAATGTGCTCCCTTGCTGCCTTTCCAATTTGGGTACGCAACTCGGTGTTGTTGATGAGTTTTTCAATTGCATAGTACCACTCTTCAGGGTTATCGGCCCACATCCCGGTCACTTCGTTTTGTACTACAACACTATTGGCGCCTACAGGGCTCACTACCGGCGGAATGCCAAGACTCATATACTGGATGGCTTTAAATGCGCATTTACCGAGTTCTACCGGGGAATTTTCCAAGGGCATCAACCCGATGTGGAACTGCATTAAATCTTCAATCTCTGTATCAACCTGCCATTTTCTAAACGTATACTCCACATCAGTAAACCCCGGATCCTTATCTGCAATCACCAAAAATGTGAAAGCATATTTTTCTTTTAGCCGTGCCAACACGGGCGTAATTTTAAGCAGGTTATAAAAATTGGTGAAGGTGCCCGTCCATCCAATAACCATTGGTTGGTCATCCTGATTTTTTAATTGGTTGTGTTGTGTATCTGTATCAACTACTGTGGGAATCAGGCGCACATCCTTACAATATTGCCTTGCATAATCACCTAAAAAATCATTGCCAACCGTAACTATGGAACTCAGTTTGCAAATATGTGCCACCTTCCAGGTGCATTTTAAAAAGGCCACACCTGGGTTGGCTACAGATGCAGCGCTAACCCAAATGGCGTCATCAAAATCAAATATTATTTTCTTACGCCAAACCCTGGCAATCAACCACTCAAAAATCGGTGGTCCTACCGGGGCAGCTTCCCGATGAATATAAACCCAATCATATTTGTGCAGCGTAAAAAGAAGAGCCACCCTTTTAGCAAATCCCTTTACAATGCCCACCATTTTTTGTAAATGATGATCGTGTAAATGGAGAACTCCCCAGCCCTTTGTGTTTAAGAAAGCTGTATATACAAACCTAAGGTCATTGTGCTGCTCAAGGGCAAGGTAATGCTCAAATCTAAATCGCTGGCTGGGAGAGATGTTCGCCGGAGCCGGAGCCAATAACAAAATTTTCAAAATATATTTATTAAAATGGCTGCAAAACTACTAAACTAAATTTTAATGCAGCTGCACTGCAACCTCCTCGCCAATACACAGCAGAGTGTGTGATAATATTAATGGGAAGCACCCTTTTAAGTTGTTGTTTTATGGGGTTGGTTTTTCGTATTTTCG
>JANPJW010000430.1:0-5018 GCA_031425715.1 Chitinophagaceae bacterium
GGACGATGACGGCAGCAATAAATGGAAAAAACTGGACAGCCACATCCGTGATGCCACCCGAAGCTGCGGGCAGAATTATAGGCTTTTATGAAAAAGAATACATCGGCCTGCCATATTCAAAAACAGATATGATTGCAGGGAAAAAAATAGCCATCAACGAAGACAATGCGGTTGATCTTTCTATGAATGATGGTTGTTTATACACAAACCCACAGGGTACCATAGAAATTACAAAAGCTGATGATCAGGCTGCAGAAGGCAAATTCTTTTTTAGCAACATTTGCACCAGTACCAAAAAAGAAACCGTCGTTACAGATGGATTTTTTCGCATCCTATTTACCAAAAATTAATTGAGACACTGCGGTTGTGAGCCCGCATCAAAATACATTATGAAAAAAAGTTTTCTTTTTACGCTGCTGTTGATATCCACCTACTTCTTAAATGCCCAAACATGGACTGGCGGGAGCACAGATTGGAACAACGCCTCCAATTGGAACCCTATGACCATACCAGGAAGCAATGATATTGCTATCATTCCTGGAGGCCTGGGAAATTACCCTGTATTATTAAACAACATCACCGTAAGATCTATTAATATGCAGGCCGGTAGCAGGCTGGATATAAATGGTTTTAACCTCACAGTAATCAGTAACGATTTTGTTTACTTTACCGGCGCCACACTTAATAACAGCAATGCTGCCACAGATATTGTTTTAAATATCAACACCGGCAATCTTGGCTTTACTACTTATTTCAAAAATAATATTGTGAATGATGCTATTGTATTTAACCTTAGCGGCGTTAATACTTTTTTAGATGGTGATGCGGGTGTGGCCAACCAGTTTAACGGGAACGTTACCTACAATATCACAGGTACGCTGGGTGTGAGAATTTCCGATGCAGTGCCGTCGCAGTTTAATGGCAACCTTACCATAAACCGCAGCACCAAAGGCGAAACACGTGTGTGCAACGGCGGTGGCAACATTACCGGCAATTATTTATTTACCGACAACACAGGAAGTATAACATTGATGGGAAACAATACTACAAAAACAAGTATTGGGGGTACTGTAAATATTAACATCAATGATCCATCGGTAAATACGGCCACTTCTGTTTTTGAAATGCGTCGTATCATTAATCAAACAAGCGGTGGTACCATATCTATTCAAAATACAGCAGGTTTTCTGCTGGAAAAAGACACCCTGAAAAATACTGAAATCACTTTTAGTGGTACCAGGGGGAATATTAATGGCCAGATTTTAAACAGTTCAATTACAGCCAATACTTCCTTAACCACTAATACTATATCACTGGGAAGTGGAATTTTTTACATCATAAATAACGTCTTTACAGGCAATACTAATTTTATCATCAACAACAGCAATGCCTTGCAGTTTTACGACTGGGGCAATCAATATACAGGTAATACAATTTTTGAAGCAAACAGTCCTGCTACGCTGCACATAGGGTCTACCAACGCACGGTCCAATTTTAATGGTAACGTTACCATCAACCGCACTGTACAGGGCTTCACAGAAGCCTTTGGTTTCGGGTCAACAATCAACGGTAATTTTATTTACACTAACAATCTAGGCGGTGATACACGCCTCGGAAATTTCTTCGGCTCTGCCGGAAGAAAGACCAACATTAGTGGCACTATACACATAACGGCAAATTATTTAACCCCGGATATTTTTGCTTTGGATGATGTGACGAATCAAACTGCTGGCGGGAATATTGAAGTACTTAATTCCAAGGGTACCAATATAAAAAATGATACGCTTATTATAAATGCATTTACCATCACCGGTTACAGAAATGGTTTTGCAGAATTTTTTAACAACCAGATCACTGGCAATGTTACCCTTGCTGATGACGCCAGCAACTCCGGGGGTTTTTTTACAGACATGCGAAACAATACAATTACCGGCACCAGCACTTTTACCAACAATAGCAGCAGTACATTATTTGATGCCTACAATTCTGGCAGCAACAACTTCAGCAATAAATATTTTGGCAATGTAATCTACACCAGGAACAATGGAGACATTTACATTGGCGTGGGTGGCTCTGCCAGTAACGTAGTAGAGTATAGCCAAAACCTTACTCTAAATTCTGTAAGTAATATCTTCATAGGCAAAATAAAATTTACCGGCAATAGTAACAGCGTTATAGAACAATTGGGCACACAGCCTATTGTAGTGCAGCAACTCACTATGCAAAAAACCGGGGCCGGCAAACTAACTCTCAATGACCCGGTTACTATAACCGGTAACGTAACTTTTATCATTGGCATTATTTACAGCAGCATTACTAACAGCCTCATCTTTGAGAGTGGCGCTACACAAAGTGGCGCATCGCCCACCAGCTATCTTGATGGGCCCGTAACTAAAATAGGCAATACCGCCTTTACGTTCCCTGTGGGCAAGCCGGGAGAATTTGCGCTTATCAGTATTTCTGCACCTTTAAATATCACCGATGCATTCCGGGCACAGTACTTTACCAGCGATGCTGCAGCCAGCGGCTACAACCCGGCATTAAAAGATGCTACTCTGGACCATTTATCTTCTTCAGAATATTGGGTGCTGGATAGAACAGCCGGCAGCTCCAACGTATTTGTTACCTTAAGCTGGGATGCAAGCCGCAGCGGCCCGGTAAATAGTTTAGCAGATCTTAGGGTTGCAAGATGGAATGGCAGCTCATGGAAAGATGAGGGCAACAGCCTCGTTACCGGCACAAACACAGCAGGTACCGTTACATCGGCAGCTGAAGTAACTAATTTTAGCCCGTTTGCATTGGCCTCTGCCAGCCCCTTAAATCCCTTACCCGTAAGCCTTATCCGCTTTACGGCCGGCAAGTGCAATGGCAGTGTTTGTTTATCCTGGGTGGCAGAAAATGAACAAAACGTATCTCGTTACGAAATTGAAAAAAGTAATGATGGCCGCAGCTTTACAGGTATCATCACACTAAATGCTGCAAACACAACAGCACAAAAAACGTACACTGCAAAAGATATTGCCCCTTACAGCAGCGCCAACTTTTACCGACTTAAAATGATTGATAGAGATGGCAGTTTTAAATACAGTAAGGTAATCAACGTAAACGGTGAAAGCATCGGGGTCGTTACTATGTTGCCAAACCCGGCAGATCATTTTACTTTATTGAAAGGTATTGCGAGGTACAGTGTCCTAAGAATACTGGACCTTGCCGGTAAAGTAATGATGCAGCAAAATATTACAAGCGATGTGCAAGAAATTAATACAGGCTTTTTACCTGCTGGTATGTACCTGCTGCAATTGGCAGGAAACGCAAAAATGATTACTTTAAAACTGGTAAAACAATAAGCCCGAAAGATGAGTATTTTTTTAGCCTTTGTTTACATTAAAAATAATGTCAGAACAGCAAACACATATTCAATACATAAACTAAAAGGATATTTTTTATGAAACGAAATTCATTTCTCAAACTCAGCCTCTCGGTTTTTACATTAGTTGCCGCACCCTTTGCTGGAATTGCCCGCAACATTCAAAAATTCTACCTCGATAAAGGGTTCAAAATAAAAGCCGGAGAGGGAAGGTATCATGGCCATCTAAAACTAAAAGGAGTTAACGCCAATATCATGGATGTAAAAATTTCTGGTAAAGATACCAATGGAGACCTGGCCATTTTTGAGCAAACCAGCTTATCCCCCGGAAGGGGTGTACCCAGGCATATTCACCCTTTGCAGGATGAAGTCTTTTATGTGATAGAGGGATCTTATTTTTTTGAGGTAGGTGGAGATAAGCATCATTTAACTACAGGCGATAGTATTTTCTTACCCAGGGCTGTTCCCCACGCCTGGATACAAGCATCTGAAAAAGGAAAAATGATTGTAACCTTTCAGCCGGCAGGAAAAATAGAAGATTTTTTTGTAACAATGGCCGGCCTAGATCATGAACCTACAAAAGAAGAAATTGCCAGCTTGTTTGCAGCCAATGAAATGACCGTAGTAGGTCCGCCTTTAAAACTAGACTAAGGCCCGGCTATCGAAATGTACGTTAACTTTAAGCTATGCGAACTGTGTCAGTTTTAGCCCTTTTTATTGTATGTTCCTATTTTATACAACCCGGCTTTGCACAGCAACAAATATTTAAAAACTACACCGTAAACGATGGCCTGATTTCAAATTCTGTGAGGCGCATCTTTCAGGACTCAAAAGGATTTTTGTGGATAGCAACCTGGGAAGGCCTGAGTAAATATGATGGCCATAGCTTTACCAACTTCAGCACAGCAAACGGCCTTTCTCATAACCTGGTAAATGACGTGTACGAGAGTAAAGACGGAAATCTGCTCATCTTCTTAAATAACAAAACAATCGACGTTATTAAAAACAACCATGTTTTTAATAACGCAATTAAGTCGGGAGCTACCATCAACCAGTACACAGCTTCTGCTACCCACTACCCTATCTTAACAACAGACGGGGCAGGTTTGCAGGAACTGCGGGGAGAAAAGATTATACGACCCAGCCAAACATATCCCTACCATAACTACTATGATCTCGTGTGGCTAAATGACTCTATGTTTATAGCAGTGGCAGATAGTTGTATTGGCCTGTTTGATAAAAGCTACACCTTATTATCTGAAACTAAAACTGATGACATTCCAAGCGCTCTCACAAAAATATTCAAAGACTCCAGGAACCAGGTTTGGATTGGCAGCAGCAATGGCATTCGCCTGATGAAACTTACGCCCAGGGTAAACCAACCGCCTGCCCTTACTTCTCTTCCTTCTTTTGCAAACCCTATTACTCTAAAGCAGAAACGGATAAATGCTATTTTTCAAGATGCAGACGGCCATATGTGGGTGGGCACCAATGCGGGATTGATAAAAATATATGCGGATGGCACGCAACAAACCATCACTGTAAAGGATGGCCTTGCCTCCAATATTATTACCTGTATTTTTCAAGACAAGGAAAAGAACATCTGGTTTGGAACTGCCGTTGGCCTTACTAAACTGGTCACCAGTTCGGG
>JANPJW010000431.1:0-6162 GCA_031425715.1 Chitinophagaceae bacterium
ATGTCAGATGTCAGATGTCATTGAATAACCGATGGCCTCATCTTTTTAAATTCTGACCTTAGTTGCTGAATATTTTACATGTCAGTCGTGGCAGCACCAACAATTCAGCCATGAAACCATTTACCTTTTCACAATTGACCATTCACAATTGACCATTCCCCATTCCCCATTCACCATTCACAACTCATAACTCATAATTCATAACTCATAATTCACTCCACCTCCTTCACCATCTCCGGATTATCTTTCGCATGCAGATCGTGAATTTTATCTGCGGCACCTTTGTGCTTAAGAATTTTATACAACTGTATGAGGGCTGTGATGCTGAAGATGCCACCGATGACCCAGTTGAGATAGGTTTCGCTATCATTGATGCGCTGCACTACATATTTACCCCCAAATATAAAAAGGCTGTTTCCCATGAGGGTACCCAGGCCGATACCAACAATGTAGGAGTTGTATTGACTATTGACAGGCATCAAAATTTTTTTCGTAAACAATACAGAACTCCACCCAAACCAGAAGGGTATTTGCACCGGGTTAATGGCACACATGAACATACCCAGCAAAGTGCGGTGCAGGTTATTTTGCAAAACAACATTTTTCGCCTCATCGCTGGGATGCAATGCTGCTGCGATGCTGCCGGCTGCGAGCGCCAAAACGATGGCGAGGGTAACCCATTGCATCGCTCTCATGAGCTTGTCCTGCTTTTGAATCCAGCTTATGCCCACCAGCGAGATTCTTACATAGATCATCTCCACAGTTAAAGAACCCAGCACAAATTGCAAGGCATTTTTTATGCTTTCCTGTATGCCTATCTGCATAGCAGTTATGTTGAGGGTTCCCATGGGCAAAGTCCCCAAAAAGCTAATCAACATTCCCCAAAAAAATACCCTTAACAATGGATGCATCGGCCAAAGATAAGGAGCGGGGCACATACTCAGAACTGAAATTGAGAAATGTGGGCGGATGCTTTAGGTAGTGAATTTAAGATGATACCATGCCTGCCACGCCAAACATGCAAACTAACTTTTAACAAACATTGTATAAATTACAGTTTGTTTATTTATGCTTAGATCGTCTACCATTCAGTTACTGCGCTTTCATTTTTCTTTTTTCCTAATGCCACTCTACTGGTTTGCACTGAGCCAGGTTGCAAACATACAAACCAGCGATGCTGTGCTCGTCTTTTTTATTTTACACCTGCTGGTTTACCCGTCCAGCAACGGTTACAATAGTTATATGGACAGGGATGTGAGCAGCATTGGCGGTGTAAAAGATCCGCAGCAACCTACCCGGCAGTTGTACCATTTCACCTTGCTGATGGATGCTGCTGCCTTGCTCCTAAGCCTGCTGATCAGCATATACTTTTTTGCTTGCATCCTTATGTTCATTCTCGCTTCCCGGGCCTACAGCTATCGTGGCATCAGGCTAAAGAAATATCCTTTTATCGGATACCTCACTGTTATCATCTTTCAGGGTGCACTTATTTTTTTTATAGTAAAACATGGGTGCAGCCAGCAAAAATATTTATGGGTAAACGGGAGTGCGTTGTTGGGATCGTCCCTTTTAATTGGGGCTTTTTATCCGCTCACGCAAATTTACCAGCACAAGCAAGATGCAGCAGATGGAGTAGAAAGCCTGAGTGCCCGCCTGGGTTACAGGGGCACCTTTATCTTCTCTGCCACGGTATTTGTTGTGGCCATGATTTGTCTGGCATGGTATTTCGCCAACAACCTGGAGCTCGACCGCTTTTTTATTATACAGATCTGCATGCTGCCTGCTCTCGTATATTTCTTTTGGTGGATGAAAAAAGTGTTTGAGCAGGAAGCAGCAGCTAATTTTAAAAACACCATGACCATGAACCTCGTTGGTTCCATTTGCACCAACGCAGCTTTTATCAGCATTTTAATAGTAGAAAAATTTTGAGTAAAATAACTTCCATTGCTACCGGCAACCCGGCGTACGGACACACGCAGGAAAGCCTGTATACCTTTGCTGATAAAGTATATTGCACAGATGCAGTAGAAAGCCGCAAGCTTAAGTTTCTGTACAGGCAAAGCGGAATAGACAAACGCTACTCTGTGCTCGAAGATTTTAATCTCCCGGCAAATGAGCGCCGCTTCTTTTCGGAGCGGGATGACCTGGAGCCATTCCCCAACCTGGAAAAGCGGATGAAAATGTACAACGACACTTCCGTAGCGCTCTCGGTAAATACCATCAACGACTGCATCAAAGGCAAAGTGGATGCCTCCGAAATTACGCACCTCATTACCGTAAGCTGCACCGGCATGAGTGCACCGGGTTTAGACCTGCAGGTGATGGAAGCGATGAACCTTTCGCCAAGCCTGCAAAGAACTTCTGTAAATTTTATGGGCTGTTACGCTGCCATTCATGGTTTAAAACTAGCTCATGCTTTTTGCAGCACTTATCCCGAGGCCAAGGTAGTAGTTGTGTGCACGGAACTGTGTACGTTGCACTTTCAAAAAGAGATCACGCAAAATAATATGCTCTCCTCCTTACTGTTTTCAGATGGCTGCGGTGCCATGCTCGTTCAAAACACTACAGAGGAGAAAGGCCTCAACCTAAATCATTTTTTTTCGCAGGTATCCTTTAAGGGAAAGGCAGATATGTCCTGGGAGCTTTCTGGCAAAGGATTTTTAATGACGCTTACCGGTTATGTACCAGAGCTTATAAAAGAAGATTTTGAAGTATTGGTTGGCAACGCATTGAAACCGGCTGGCAAAACAAAAGAAGATATTAGCCATTGGTGTATACATCCCGGTGGCAAAAAGATCTTACAGGTTATTGAAGAGAGTATGCAATTAAAAAACGGTGAGTTGCACTACTCACACGATGTACTGAGAGATTTTGGCAACATGAGCTCTGCCAGCATTGTTTTTGTTTTGCAAAAAATACTCAAGGAATTAAGGGAGAGCCAGGCAGGCCAGGCGGAAATTTTTGGAGCTGCTTTTGGTCCGGGCCTTACGATGGAAACTTTTTTGGCAACTTATGATTGATTTAAAACACAGGTCTACACAAAAAGAGTTACTGGATGCGGCAGATATCCCTTTTGCCGATATCAAAAAAAATATGGAGGAGCTGGATACCATCAACCGGCTGCTGGGTGGGCACGGCATCACCAGCAAAGGATTTGCAGCTTTTTGCGAACAACATACTGGCACCCTAAGTGTATGTGAAATTGGTTGCGGTGGCGGCGATAATCTCAGAGCCATTTACAGGTACTGCGCTTCTAAAAAAATAGAGGTGAAACTCACAGGCATAGATATGAAGCAGGCATGCATTGACTTTGCCCGGCAAAGAAACGCAGACTTGCCTGCCACCTGGATCTGCAGCGATTATAAGTTGGCAGACCTGGCAAAAGACCCTCCGGATATTATTTTTTCTTCCTTATTTTGTCATCACTTTACCCAACAGGAACTGGTTTATATGATGGGCTGGATGAAAACCAATTGCAAACAGGGATTTTTCATCAATGATCTTCAGCGACACCCGTTGGCCTATTATTCCATTCGGTGGATCACCCAGATTTTTTCAAATTCTTATTTGGTAAAAAACGACGCTCCCCTATCTGTTGCCCGGGGCTTCCGTAAAAATGACTGGAAAGAAATATTTTTAGCAGCCGGTATTCCTACCTTTCGCCTGCGATGGATGTGGGCCTTTCGATACCTGATAATTTTTAAAAAATAACAATGCAAGAATCAGCAACCTACGACACAGCTATTGTTGGCGGCGGACTGGCAGGATTGGCACTCTCTATACAGTTAGCCCAAAAAGGCTACAGCGTAATTTTATTTGAAAAAGAATCCTACCCTTTTCATAAAGTATGTGGGGAGTATATCAGCATGGAAAGCTGGCCGTTTTTAGAGAGCCTGGGTGTACCACTCAGCGAGCTGGGGCTACCACGCATTAATAAGTTGCTGGTATCTGCCCCCAATGGTAGCTTGTTAAAAGAAGATTTGCAACTCGGCGGCTTTGGAATAAGCCGCTACAAACTGGACGCTATTTTAAAAGACCTGGCTGTGGCAGCTTCGGTGCGGGTGATGGAGCAGTGCAAAGTATCAGATGTAAGTTTTGAGAACGAGCGCTTTAACATCCAAACAAATGCAGGAACTTTTTACAGCACCGTTTGCTGCGGAAGTTTTGGAAAAAAGAGCAACCTCGATGTGAAATGGAAGCGCTCTTTTACCAGGCAAGACTCCCGGAAACTGAACCAATTTACGGGTGTAAAATATCATATAGAAACAGATTTTGCCGTAGATACTATTGCACTGCACAATTTTAAAAACGGTTATTGCGGTATTTCCAAAATAGAAGACAATCGCTATTGCCTTTGCTACCTCACACATACTGACAACTTGAAAGACAACGATCAATCCATTGAAAAAATGGAGGAAACCGTGCTGTTAAAAAACCCACACCTAAAGCACATCTGGCAGCATAGCAAAAAATTATACGAAGCTCCGGTTTCCATTTCGCAAATTAGTTTCTTACAAAAATCACAGGTAGAAAATCACGTGCTGATGTTGGGCGATGCGGCAGGATTGATTACACCCCTTTGCGGCAATGGAATGAGTATGGCCCTGCACAGTTCCAAGGTGGTAGCCCCCCTTGTGGCAGCTTTTTTACAGAATAATTTATCAAGGGAACAAATGGAACTGGGCTATATAAAACAATGGCGGAGTCACTTTGCCAGCCGCTTAAAGTATGGGCGTATCATTCAATTTTTCTTTGGTAATGAAACCATCACAAACTTGTTTATCCTGGTCCTGAAAAGATTGCCTTTTGTAACCCGTTGGCTCATTGCAAAAACGCATGGAAAACCTTTTTAGCTTTTAAGCTATGGTATGATCAGCCGCTTGTAAAATCTTGTGATGCTTTCTTGTTGACAACCTGAAACGGAATCCCCGTAGCAACGCCCATGGCTCAATACCGTGCCTTCGGTTGTACCGGCTTATCTGGTACAAATCTTCCCAATGTTGTAATATTTCTTTGTAGGCGGCGCTTAGTGTATAGCCTGTGTCGTATATGTGATTGGGCTCGGCTCCACAACCATTGTACTCCAGGATCAAATAATTTTTACCCTTCTTTAAATCGGCAATGCTGTTGCACAAAATATCATAACGGCCATAAAAGAAATCATCTATTTGTAAACTAATTGCATCAAATACTGCCACCAGTTCATCATCAATATGTTCCTTGAGGTCTATAAAATGTGCTCCCCTGTTGTGATTGGCAGCATGGCTTAGCATGTATTTTTGCCCGGCGGCTATCACGGTATGCCAATTTGCTTTGTGCTTGCTATGCAACTCTCTTACACGCTTACAAGCCTTTGGGTGCAACAATACCAATTGCTCCAACGTCTGAATTCCATCCCCTTCTACATTCAAAGGAATCTTGTGCAGGAAGCCTGTGATACGTCCCTTTTTTTCCCTTGGATGACGTATATAAAAAATACTCACTTCCATGGGATAAAGTACCAATTGTTGCACGATATACTCCACGGGAACCTGCGCATGGTAAGATCTTAATTCTGCCTCATCATCAATTTTTCTAAACAACACACCGGCACAACCTACTTCGGGCTTTACCACGAGTGGATAGAAAATTTTCTTTTCTTGCAATTGCTGATTCACTGTTTCAAAATCATCGGAAGGCACTACATTAAACGTTGGAGGATATAAGTGGGTGGGAAGCAAATCGTACATTTCCTTTTTAGGCTCCCCATCCATGCCACCAAAAGTGAGCTTAGGGTTGCTGCTGGTAAAAAACCATACAGCGCCAGAGCGCAATACATGAATCGCCCATACCGGCAGCAGCGGGGCATATATTACTTTGAAAGGCCATGCTTCCCAGTTGGTAATTTTTGTAAGAATATTTGACAAGTGCGGGATATAATTTTGTAAAAATAATTGGATAGCATCAAAGTTCAATCACAAATGTTTGGTTACTTTGTTGCAAACACGAAAGTATGCATGTACCAACAATGGCGGAGATGATGGCAAATGGTGAAAACCCGGAGGTTTTATTTTGGGTAGGCTGTGCCGGAAGTTTTGATCAGCGGGCACAAAAAATTACCAAGGCATTTGTAACAATACTAGATAAAGTTGGAATTAAATATGCTATCCTGGGCAAAGAAGA
>JANPJW010000432.1:0-9719 GCA_031425715.1 Chitinophagaceae bacterium
AACCATCATCGTTAGAATTATCTGGGTTTTTGCAGGTGCCAATATGCAACGCATTTTTGAGAAAGACCATCCGGGATTTGGAAGTAGTCACGCAAACACTGCGGCCGGAACTACCTGGAAGAACGTGTTGTTGGTGGCCTGGACCGGGACCCGTGGGGTGATATCACTGGCTGCTGCCCTTGCCCTGCCGTTGGTAATGACCAATGGTGCACCCTTTCCCAAGCGGGACTCCATTATTTTTCTTGCATTTGTAGTAATTTTTGTTACCCTGGTGGTGCAGGGCCTTAGCCTGCCACTGCTGGTGAGATGGCTACGCATAGAGCCTGCTAAAGATGCCGCCAGTGAGCAAAGGGAATTACAATTATTTATGGCCACCAATACGCTCAACTTTATAGAGCAAGACATGCCGGAAGGCAACAGCGAGGTAAGAGAAAAACTGAGAAGAAAATATGATTTCCTGGTGAGGCAACTCACTAGCGAGCACCGGCGCCTGCAAAAGATTGCAAGGAGTAAAGCCGTAGTATCGCCCACGGAGCCAGATGAATTGCTCAGTGCACAACTAGAGATCAGCAAGTTTCAGCGGAGCCTCTTATTGAGATTACACAAGGAGGGTGATTTTGGGGATGATGTGATAAAAGAAGCAGAACAGGAGATGGATATCAATGAGCTGAAATTAAATTTACAAGTACCTAAAGAAGAATAGCACTGGCAGCTTACTCCCGTGGCGATGTATCTAATTTGGCCATTTCGGCCAGCAGCTCCTGTTGTTTTTCAGAAAGGTTGGTGGGCAGTTTTACTTCGTAGGTTACATAGAGATCCCCAAACTCCCCTTCTTTTTTATATACAGGAAAGCCTTTTCCTTTCAGTCTTATTTTGGTGCCGTATTGGGTTTCGGGATTTACCTTCATTTTTACCTTGCCGGTTAAGGTTTGTATGGTAGCCGTACCGCCCAGCAAGGCGGTGTACAAATCGATGGTAGCAGTAGTGAAAAGATCGCTTCCGGTGCGTTTAAAAACCGGGTGAGGCGCTATTACAAAAGTGAGGAAGAGATCTCCTGCAGGCCCGCCGTTTGCACCCGCAGCACCATGCCCTTTTAACTTTATTACCTGACCGTTTTCTATACCGGCTGGGATAGTGATCCGGATATTTTTGCCGTTTACCGCCATGGTTTGCTGATGGGTTTCCATGGCATCTGTGAGGCTAAGTTTTAATTCGGCATTGTAATCCTGCCCACGCATTTTTGCCTGCCTGCCCCGGCCACCTCCACCTCCAAACATAGATTCAAAAAAGCTGGAAAAGTCTCCGCCCTCGTCTCCACCAAATTGTCCACCGCCACCAAAAGGTGATTGGCGTTGTTGCCGGCGTTGCTGCTCAAACTGATCTGCATGCTGCCAGTCCTTGCCATATTGATCATACTTTTTTCTTTTTACCGGATCACTGAGTACTTCGTTGGCTTCATTGGCCTGCTGAAACTTTTTATGGGCTTCCTTATCATTTGGGTTTACATCCGGGTGCAGCTTCCTGGCTAGTTTGCGATAGGCTTTCTTGATGTCGTCTTCCGTGGCAGTTTTCTCAACACCCAATATTTTATAATAGTCCATAAATTCCATAACAATTGCTTTTAAAGCTTCTGCATACAAAGGTACACAGGGTGCGGTGTATTTTCTCAGATTTTGCAGCTGGCAATGCACAGAGGCTAACGCTTGTGCAATAGGCAGCAGCAAGGCGTAGCTTGCGACAATCGTTTTAGAGAAGCCGGATAAGCAAACCACAGGTAAGTGACCCACTATATAGAAAATAACAAAATGATTGCAGGCTTTCGTTGCTGCAAATGCATACAAATTATGAAGTGTTGCTCAAAAAAGGGGAGAAGCAATGTGGGTTTCACCGCAGGGAACCATCCCTAAAAAGGGTATGGTGGGGGCTCAGGTTATTTTCATATGCAGGCAGTGCAAAAAAGCTAGGGCATTAATTTTACGTTGAAGGCGTTGGCACCCTTGGGACCCATTTCTACTTCAAAAATAACCTTGCTATTTTCTTCAATGGGGTCTTTCAATCCGTTCATGTGCACAAAAATACTTTCCTGTGTTTCATGATCTTTGATAAAACCGTAGCCTTTAGCACCGTTGAAAAATGTTACTGTACCTTTCCTGATCAGGTCTTCGGGATTGGCATCTTGCTGCCTTGGCACACCAATTTCAATATCTTCCAGCTTGATCTTTTTCATCTTTTGAGGATCTGGAGGGGTGGAAGAAATATTTCCATTTTCATCAATGTACGCCATCATATCATCCAGGCTGCTAGACTTTGGATTGTCTTTGCGTTCCTGTTTTTTTTCCTGCTTTTCTTTTTTACTTGCCTTCTTTTTCTTTTCTCTTTCTTTTTTATTCCAGGTTTCTGCCATGTTGTTATATGTTTAGTTTTAAAATAATCCTTTTTAAGGATGTAGCTACCCAACTGAGGTTTGAATTTTTACCCTGTTGGAGGCTTTTTTGTAAAGGTAAATATTTCTATTTCTATTCTGCTTTTTTTGTAACCCCTGTTGTTAATAACGGTAGCAAATGGCGTTGATGTTCATACCGGCACCCACCGAGGCAAACATGATTACATCTCCCTTTTGTAATTCGTGTTTATCTACCTGTCCGTTTCTTACCAGGTCAAAAAGGGTGGGCACTGTAGCCACAGAGCTGTTGCCCAGCCAATGTATGCTCATGGGCATGATGTCTTGCGGGTGATCCTTTTGGTCGTATAGCTGGTAAAATCTTTTAATGATGCCTTCATCCATTTTTTCATTTGCCTGGTGAAGAAAGATTTTTTTCAAACTTCCAATTTCTACGCCTGCCTTATCAAGACAATCTTTCATGGCTGCCGGCACCTGTTTCATAGCGTACTCGTACACTTTGCGGCCTTTCATTTTTATGTAAAAAATGTTCTGGTCTGTTGTCGTGTTGTAGGAGGGCCCCATATTGATGAAGTCTGCTTCCTCTACGGAGTGGGTTTGCACTGCTGAGGAAAGTATACCAGGACCGCCGGGCTCCACCTCTAAAAACTCCACAATGGCGGCGCCTGCTCCATCGCTAAAAATCATGCTGTCTCTGTCGTAGGCATCTATTACCCGGGACAGTGTTTCTGCACCCACCACCAAAGCTTTTTGAGCGATGCCTGCTTTAAAAAATGCATCAGCGTGTATTACGCCCTGTATCCAACCCGGGCAGCCAAACAAAATATCGTAGGCAATACAATTAGGATTTTTAATGCCGAGTATATGCTTCATGCGGGAAGCCAGCGACGGAACCGCATCGCTCTGTATGCTGTTGTGTACTACATCGCCAAAGTTGTGCGCAACAATGATTTGATCGATGGTCTCCCTATCAATGCCGCTATTCTGTATTGCTTTTTCGGCAGCTAAGGCACCTATATCAGATGTTGTAAGTTCCCGGCTGGCGTAGCGCCGCTCTTCAATGCCGGTAATTAATTTAAATTTCTGAACTATTTCTGTAGCTGCGGTTGGGAGCCGCTCCTTGTCTTCGCCATAAAAAGTATGGTCTTCAAAATCTTTATTCAACCGGATGTTAGTAGGAATGTAAGATCCGGTGCCTGTCATAACTGTTCGAAGCATACCTTAATATTATGATTTAGTAGGGTTGCTGCCTGCTTACGGTGTGGAGCGAGACCTAAAAGCTGGTTTTTTGCCACCGTCTCATTTTAGGCAACAACTACTCTTGAGTAGCAGCTACAACTTCCTCCGTTGCATTTTCAGCCCCGTCTGTCTCTTCTTCTGCTTCCACCGTTTCAGTTGTTGTTTCAGTAACCGGGGCAGTGTTGCGGATGGTGAGTAAAAATTGGTTGTTCAGCGAGAACTCCAGTGACACTGCAGCAAGCAAACGTTGAATGTTTTCGTCTTCCTGCATTACCACAGAAAATTCCTTTGCAAAAGGACTGTGTTTAACTTCGGTATTGATGCGCCCTTTGTTTAACTGCAAATGCGTAAAACTGTATTTGATCTTACGTCCACCGGCAGCTCTTTCAAAATCTGTGTGATTGAGCGTTACAGTTTGCACCGCTGTGGCAGATCGCTTGATGAGAAGGGCAATAACCGGAAGATATTTTTTCCAAATTTGTGAAAACATATATCATTTAATTTACGGGTGTAAGAAAGGTTCAGCACAAAGCCCGTATGGCCTGTGCTGAACGAAGCGCTGTCGCTTATTTTTCGCTAAGGCGGGTAAACTCGGCACCATTGTAAATGCGGGCCAGGCTATTGTCTTTGGTTTTTTCCCATTCTTCCACTTTCATTTCTGAAACAATGCGCCAAAAGTTTTTAGATTTTAATTCTTCGTAATCTTTTGTTTGAATAAAGATGCCCTTAACGGTGGCTCTTTGTTTAAAATAGATGGTCACTTTTGCATTTTTTTGAGTTTTGCTTTTGATGAACTTATCTATGATATCATTTGTCATTTTAAAAAACTGTTTAATTAAAAAATATAGTATGCTGAAAAATATTAATAGGGCTATTACCACCTGCTATTGTTGTTGCGTTCCCTGTCTTCTTTGGGCTTAGCTTCTACCACTTTCAGGGTGCGGCCATCTGCCGTAGTTCCATCAAGCTCTTCTACTGCACGTTTTGCAGCTGTATCGTCGCTCATTTCTACAAATCCAAAGCCGCGGCTTTGGCTGGTCATCCTGTCAGTAATTACTTTGGCAGATGACACATCTCCGTAGGTGCTGAACAATTGCTTAAGATCTTCGTCTTTAACGTTGAATCCTAAATTTGAAACATAAATATTCATATAGTAGCTTATTATAAATGAAAAATCGGAGAAGAATGCTGGTGTAAAAGAAAATTACCGGGGCGGAAGAGTGATTGTTCGCTTACAAGAGATTTACCCTGCTGATCTGCGTGAAGGTACGTTTTTTTTTGCCAGTTAATTCAAATTTCTTTAAGATGATTGATGCTGTGGTTTTGATAGTAAATTGTGGAGGGCTGCAAATGCAGCTGGCTTCACAAACCGCAGAGGCCTTCTAAAACATCCAATTAACTGCAATCATGAACACCGTAAACCAGACCGGTTTAACAGAGGAGCAAGTGCTTCAAAGCAGGCAACAGCATGGCAGCAACGATCTCCCATTCAAAGATGATCGGGTGTTGCTACAGGTTTTAAAAGAAGTAGTAACAGAGCCCATGTTTATTATCCTCGTTGCAGCCTGTATTGTATATTTTGTGGTGGGCCAATACCAGGAAGGCATCATCATGCTGGTGTCCATATTTATCGTTGCCGGCATTTCCCTTTTCCAGGAATACCGCAGCAAGCATGCCGTAAAAGCACTTAAAAAATTATCCGCCCCACATGCCAATGTGCTGCGCAACGGCAAACCAACAAAAATTACTACCGAAGAAATAGTGGTGGGGGACGTCCTCTTGCTCACGGAAGGCGAAGTGGTGGCTGCAGACGGCTTGTTGCTGCAGGCCAACGATCTTTCCCTGAATGAATCTATTTTAACCGGTGAATCTTTTGCTGTATTAAAAAATGCCGATGGGGCAAGCATGGTGCTGAGAGGAACCCTTGTAGCAAGTGGCGCCGCCACCGTGCAGGTTAGTGCCGTGGGTATTAACACAAGCTTCGGAAAAATAGGCCTCAGCCTGCAGGAAATCAATACCGTAAAAACACCGCTGCAGGTACAGATTAGGTCGTTTGTGCGCAACATGGTGTGGGTGGGTGCGTTTGCTTTTTTGCTGGTAGTTGGCTTCAATTTTTACCAGTCTCATGACCTGGTACAATCTTTTTTGCAGGGCCTTACATTGGCCATGAGTATTTTGCCGGAGGAAATACCGGTGGCCTTTAGCACTTTCCAGGCCCTCGGAGCTTTTCGCCTTTTGCGTAATAACATCATCGTGAAGCAGCCGCAGTATGTGGAAACCCTGGGTTCAGCCACCGTTATCTGCACAGATAAGACCGGTACGATTACCCAAAATAAAATGCACATAGAGGCTATCTACGATGCTGCTACCAATCGTTCATTCAGCATGAAAGAATCGGCAGGAGCGCCTGCGGCAGTAATTGCTTATGCTATGTGGAGCAGCGAAGCCACCCCCTTTGATCCTATGGAAGAAGCGATACACAGGTTATACGAGCAAACTGCAGAGCAGGATCAGCGGGCCGACTTTACGCAAGTACACGAATATCCAATAGCTGGCAAGCCGCCGATGATGACACATATATTTAATGATGCCTCCGGTGTGCAACTCATAGCAGCAAAGGGTGCCCCGGAAGCTATCCTCGCACATTCCCGTCTTGCCGGGGAAGCCCGCCAGCAGGTGGAAGCGCAATCGCTCTCGTACGCAAAAATGGGTTACCGGGTGCTGGGAGTGGGTAAGGGAACCTGGCAGGGTAATGCCTGGCCTGCCACGCAACAGGAATTCGATTTTGAATTTTTAGGTTTGATAGCATTCCAGGATCCGCCAAAAGAAAATATTACGCAAACACTGCAAATTTTAAATGAGGCGGGCATTGCGGTAAAAATGATCACCGGCGATTATGCAGAAACCGGCCTGGCCATAGCCCGGCAAGTAGGGTTACAACACAACAATGAAGTACTCACCGGCGACGAAGTAATGCAGGCAGATAATGAACTGCTGCGCAGGCGTGTAAAAGAAGTGAACATTTATGCAAGAATGTTCCCCGAGGCAAAGCTGAAAGTAATCAATGCGCTGAAAGCGAATGGCGAAATTGTGGCCATGACAGGTGACGGCGTGAATGACGGCCCGGCGCTAAAGGCTGCCCACATCGGCATTGCCATGGGCAAAAGAGGAAGCGAAGTAGCCAAGACCGCTGCATCTATCATTCTTACAGACGACGATCTTTTTCACATGACAGAAGCAGTGGCACTGGGAAGAAAAATTTATGATAACCTTAAAAAAGCCATCCAGTATATTGTATCCATTCATATTCCCATCATCCTGATTGTTACCTTACCCCTTTTACTAGGCTGGGCTTTTACAGACATCTTTTCGCCGGTGCATGTTATTTTTCTTGAATTAATTATGGGTCCCACCTGTTCCATTATTTATGAAAATGAGCCCATGGAGCCCGGCACGATGCAGCGTGCACCCCGGGCCGGTAGTGCAAGTTTTCTTACACTTCGCCAGCTTTCTATCAGTATTTTACAAGGGCTTTTTATCACCGCCGGTTGTTTGCTTATTGGTTACTATTATTTGCAATCTGGTAGTTCACACACAGCTGTTCGTACCATCATTTTCACCACTCTTTTGTTTAGCAATATTTTCCTGACGCTTGTGAACCGCTCCTTTCATTTTTCTGTTTTTACAACCCTCCGCTATCGCAATAACATGGTGCCGGTAATCATTGCTGTTACCATTCTTTTTATGGGAGTATTCCTCTATGTTCCTTTTGCGAGGGAACTCTTTCGACTGCAGCAGCTTTCGCTGCAGACAATATTCGCCTGTATGGGTTCGGCCATGCTTGCCACTCTGTGGATAGAGTTGTGGAAGTGGATAAGAAGACGGAGCCTCCTTAAGTAAATGGATTCCTTTTTTAAAGTGACAGGAGCAATATGAACATTCTGTTAGATGCTGGCCTACCTCAAAAGGAAAGCATATTTTTGCACACTATTTTATTTACAGTAATTATAAATCTAGGGTTATGAAAAAAGTTTGGTTGATAACGGGTTGCTCTACTGGTTTTGGTAGGGCGCTGGCAAAGGAAGTATTGGCAAAAGGTTACCATGCAGCAGTGGCTTCCCGCAACACGGATGATGTAAAAGATATTGTGGAAGCCTATCCCGACACAGCGTTGGCCGTGCGCCTGGATGTAACAGTACCTGCAGAAATAAATGCTGCAGTAGAAACAACGGTTCAGCATTTTGGTCAGATAGATGTGCTGGTAAACAATGCGGGCATCGGGTATTTTGCTGCCATTGAAGAGAGCGAAGAGGAGCAGGTGCGCAAGATGTTTGAGATAAATGTTTTTGGTCTTGCTAAAATGACGCAGGCAGTATTGCCGGTAATGCGCAAACAACGCAGTGGGCATATTTTGAATATCTCTTCTATTGGTGGTTTGAGATCTTTCCCCGGCGTAGGTTTTTACAATGCTACCAAATATGCAGTAGATGGTTTATCTGAAGCCTTGAGCAAAGAAACGGCGCCACTTGGTATCAAAGTAACCATCATAGCGCCCAGTGGTTTTAGAACAGACTGGGCGGGGCGTTCTGCAAAAGATACTGAAGTAAAAATAGCTGATTATGAAACTACCGCTGGCAAAAACGCAGGAGATATAAGAGGCTACAGCGGCAACCAACCCGGCGACCCGGTGCGTGCTGCCAAAGCCATGATTGCTGTGACAGAATCTCCCAACCCGCCATTACGGTTGTTGCTTGGAGCGGCTGCGCTCAAAGGAGCAAGGGCTAAGCTGGAAGAACTTAAAACTGATTTCGATACCTGGGCCGAAACTACAGAAGGCGCAGATTTTCCCAAGGCGTAAATACTTTAAACCTGGAATGTTCCAGGTTTTTTTGTGCAAATAAGTTCCGGTAAAATATTGCTACGATGCATCTGTTCCTTCACGGTTGCATATGCTCCTTGTGAGCTTTGCAAGAGTCCGTTTCACAAATTACAGCACAAGTTTACCATCGTTGCCAAATGGGTCAGCAAAGTATACATCAGTTTTTTCAGCGCAATAAATTTATATTCGCTGCATTAATTTGTGACAGAACAACCATGCAGGAATGATGATAACAGCTTCAACACCCCATCTACGCACTGTGCAGGTAATGCGCTACGTAACGCCTTTGAGGGAGGGCGGATCGCTGCCGGCAATTGCTGAGGCTGATGATGATTTTTTGTATGTACTAAAATTCCGGGGAGCAGGGCAGGGTGCCAAAGCTTTGATTGCAGATTTGATTGGAGCAGAAGTGGCAAGGGCCATGGGCCTGAATGTACCCGAACTTGTATTTGCAAATTTGGATGAAGCCTTTGGCCGCACAGAAGCGGATGAAGAAATTCAGGATTTGCTGCGGGCGAGCGAAGGGTTAAACCTTGGCCTGCACTTTTTGAGTGGTGCCATTACCTACGATCCGGCAGTGAGTTTGATAGAGCCACCACTTGCTTCTGCAATCGTGTGGCTGGATGCCTTTCTGATGAATGTGGACAGGACAGTTCGCAATACCAACATGCTCACCTGGAACAAAGAATTGTGGCTGATAGACCATGGCGCTTCTTTGTATTTTCACCATGCATGGAGCAACTGGGAAGAACAATCAAAAAAACCATTTACACAAATAAAAGACCACGTACTGCTGGCGCAGGCAACCGGCTTAGCGGCTTTTGACAAAACCATGCAGCAACTATTGACGCCAGAAAAAATAAATGCTATCACAGCACTGGTGCCGGATAGCTGGTTGACAAACGACGACAGCAACGAAACGCCTGCGGAAAAAAGAATTGTATACAGCAGTTTTTTACAGAGCAGGTTAAACCATTCAGAAGTTTTTGTAAAAGAAGCCGTGCATGCAAGAGAATCACTTATTTGAATATGCCATTATAAGGGTGGTGCCAAGGGTAGAACGTGAAGAGTTTCTGAACGTTGGGGTGGTGCTGTATTGCCGCAAGCCAGCTTTTTTGAAAATGCTGTTTACACTGGATGAGCACCGTATACTGGCCCTGTATCCGCTGGCAGATCTGTCAGACATCAAATGTCATCTCC
>JANPJW010000433.1:0-9370 GCA_031425715.1 Chitinophagaceae bacterium
TGTAACCGAAACTTTCATTGCTTGCGGCTTTCATTGCTGCATTTACTTCATCTGCTGTTACTGACTTTTCTAAAATAGAATACAGCTCGGTAACAGACCCGGTTATTACCGGCACACGCTGTGCGCCGCCATCCAGTTTCCCTTTTAACTCTGGCAATACAAGACCAATTGCTTTGGCTGCGCCGGTGCTGTTTGGTACAATGTTGGCCGCAGCGGCTCTTGCTCTCCGCAAATCGCCTTTTGGATGTGGTGCATCCAGGGTATTTTGATCGTTGGTATAAGCATGAATCGTGCTCATGATACCCGTGATGATACCAAAATTGTCATTCAAAGTTTTTGCCATTGGGGCTAAACAGTTGGTGGTACAACTTGCGCAGCTAATGATGGTTTCACTACCATCTAAAATGCCATGGTTTACGTTGAACACCACTGTTTTTAAATCGCCGGTCGCAGGAGCAGAGATCACTACTCTTTTGGCGCCTGCTGTAATATGCGCTTCAGCTTTTGCCTTATCTGTAAAGAAACCGGTGCACTCAATAACTACATCAACATCGTGGCTACCCCATGGAATTTGTGCAGGATCTTTTTGTGCATATATTTTTACTTCTTCACCATTAACCGTGATGGAATTTTCTGTGTGCTTTACGTCCTGGCCAAATCTTCCCTGCGCACTGTCATATTTTAATAAGTGAGCCAATGTTTCAGGGCTGGTAAGATCATTGATAGCAACTACTTCAATACCTTCCATATTATAGATCTGACGAAATACCAAACGGCCAATGCGTCCGAAACCGTTGATGGCAACTTTAACTGTACTCATAACTGATTGTTTAAAATGTTATCTATTTTTTGCGATGCAAAAGTACTGCATGTGTGGATAATACTTTCTAAAATTTTAATATCCAAAGAGTGGTACATGATTGTGATAATGCTAGTACCGGGTATTTTCAGGGAATCCCTGCCTGGCTGCGACCAGCCGGATGGTATCCTTGACACACTTGTCCAGATCCAAATAATTTAAACCGAAAATTAAAAAAGCCTTTCATTGCTGAAAGGCTTTTTGTACCACGTACGGGAATCGAACCCGTGACTCCTCCGTGAAAGGGAGGCGTCTTAACCCCTTGACCAACGCGGCATCTTTTAAAGGACGGCAAAGATAATGAGCTGAGGTTCTTCAACCAAATTTTTTTAAGCAAGTAATAAAAAAATTTAAAATGGCTGGTTCCAATTTTGCCATAAAGTTATCCCAATACCAATTTCTCCTTGTCGCTGCTGCGTTTTCCAAATGAGAACCAAAGTGTACCGGCAGCTGAAATAATAAAGTAAATTAACATGAAATATTTGGCCAGCGGGCTAACAGCACCCAGGCCAAACCAATCTCCCTTATAAAACAGAATCGTTGCACCAATGGCTGGGCATAGCAGGCCCCAAATAAAGGCTGTCCGGCTACCATCCATAAGCTCTGTGATTGCATACACAAAAAGGAAAATAAAAGCACCATATATAAACATTGCCGGGCTGCCAATGGTAGCAATATTCCCAAACAGCCAACTCACCATAAGCAACAAGACGATCAGTTGCATCCAAGCCCACACTAAAAATGGTTTAGAATAGGCTGTATCGTATTTCTCAAAATCATACACATCTTCAATTTTGTAAACAGGAAACCTTCCTTCCACATCTGCCGGGCGCCAACCGGTGGGCATAAACCAAATACGAAATTTATCTTTCCAACTTTTGGCGTGCCATGCATCTTTCACAAGCAACCCCATGTGCATGAAATTAATTTTGATTGGGTTCCAGGTTCTTACAGGCCTGGTGACACCATAAACAGCAGGCACCTCTTTTAGTTCTTCCTGAAAAGTGCCAAATATTTTGTCCCAAAAAATAAATATCTGCCCGTAATTTTTATCCATGTACTCCGGGTTGATGGCATGATGTACCCGGTGATGGGAGGGGGTAACCATAAATTTTTCGAAGAAACCCAACTTTCCGATATGCCTTGTGTGATACCAAAACTGCGCAAATAAATGCAGGGGTGCTACCACAGCAATCACTTCTTTTGGCACACCAAGCAAAGCAGCTGGTAACAGGAGTACTACAAACAAACGAACAAATACTGAAACGCTTTGCCTTAATGCGCATGCAAGGTTATACTCTTCGCTGCTGTGATGCACAATATGACTATTCCAGAAAAAATTAATTCGATGATCCAAGGCATGCACCACATAGCCCGCAAAATCTAAGGCTACAAAAGCGATGATATACGTAAGCCAAGTGGCTTTGATGCTGGTGACAGCCAGGTGATCTACCAACCATCCATAGCTAATCAAAGCAATGCTGAGGCCCAAAACATCTTTGGTTACGTTGGTTACGCCGCTGCTAAGGCTGCTGATCATGTCCATGTTGCCCACGGTATCAAACCCCTTGCGCCAACCATACCATTTTTCAAATAGCACAAGTACAAGAAAAGCAGGCATTGCAATCAATAAAATTTTACCGTAGGCTTCCATGATAAATAGTTACCTCAAATTTATTTATATTTATTAGATTTTGATACTAATAGAAAATAAATGATTGAAAGGGTTAGAGAGGTGAAAGGTGAAAGCTTCGAAGCGCTTTTGAAATTACATATAGACAGACCTTTAAACCATTAAACGTTAAACGTCTTAAACCTCTTGAACCTCTTAAACCTTTAAACGTCTTACATGGCTCAAACAATCATCGTTGGCGGCGGAATTATCGGCTTGTGCAGTGCCTATTATTTACAACGGGAAGGACATAGTGTAACCCTTATAGACAGGGGCGACATTACTGATGGTTGTTCATTTGGCAACATGGGTTACATGAGCCCAAGCCATTTTGTACCGCTTGCCTCGCCGGGTATTATTGCAGAAGGTTTTAAATACATGCTGAGCAGCAGCAGCCCCTTTTTTATAAAACCAAGGCTGAACGTGGAACTGATGCAATGGGCATGGCATTTTTATAAAAATAGTACAGCAGAGCATGTAAAAAGATCAGCACCGCACCTCAACAACATACTGCAACTGAGCCGGCGACTGATAGATGACATGCGCACTGAAATAGGCGACAGCTTTGATATGGAAACAAAAGGTTGCCTGATGATGTGCAAAGCCCCCAAAACTTTGGAACATGAATTTCACCTGGCCGATGATGCCGAAAAATTAGGCCTGGCAGTAGAAAAATTGGATGCAGCATCTGTGCAGGCGCTGGAGCCTGAGGTGGAAGTAAGTGTGGCAGGCGCTGTTCTATTTAAAGATGATTGCCATTTCCACCCTGGTAAAATGATGATTACCCTTAAAACCTACCTGCAAAAAAAAGGTGTGGAGTTTCAGCTAAACAGTACGGTAATCGGTTTTGAAAAAACGGGTAACCAGGTAAATGCTGTGATCACCAATAATGGTAAATATGCCTGCAATAACCTTGTAATTGCTGCGGGAAGCTGGATACCGGTAGTAAGTAAAATGCTGGGTATACATTTATTGTTGCAACCAGGCAAGGGTTATAGTTACACGTACGACCACGTAGCAAAAAACCTTCACTATCCAGCCATACTTGTAGATGGCCGCTGCGCCATTACCCCCTGGGGAGATCGTTTACGCATCGGTGGCACCATGGAATTAAGCGGGATTAATAATAAAGTGTTGGTGAAAAGAATGGAAGGTATTTACAATGCAGCCAAAAGCTTTTACCCTGGACTGCAACTTGAGTTTCCTCCCGCAAATAAAATATGGAACGGCTTGCGACCTGTAACGCCTGATGGGCTTGCGTACATCGGAAGAACCGCCGAGTACAACAACGTTGTGATTGCCGGCGGGCATGCTATGCTGGGCATATCGCAGGGAACAGGCACCGGTCTGCTTGTTAGTCAATTGCTAGGCAATAAACAGACTGAAATTGATTTAGTAGCATTTAAGTTGAGCCGTTTTTAAAACGCCCTGCTGCCGGGACAAAGAATCACAGCTTCGCTAAAAAGCACAGAGCGTGAAACCAAAGCATTTGGGTTTTCAAGGTAGCCTCACTTAGTCTTTCATATCTGTCTTTCGGTACCGAAAGAACAGCATACAAAAAACCGCATACAAATTGTGCATGCGGTTTTAATCTTTATCATCCGAAGAAATTATCCTTTCAACTTTATTACGGGTCTTAACTTATAGCCAGATGCTCCTTCATTTTTAATAGAAAGTGCTGCATCAAAGTCAATCAGCAAAGAATCTAGGGAAGTATTCAAACGTTTGTTAATTTTAATTTTCAAACCACTTTCACTACCACTTGGGATGGTAAGAGGGTGCACAACTCCAAAGCTGTCTACAACGCTGTTGTTAGGTCCAAGAATTAACCTGATTTCTTTAACATATCCTGTAGGAACAGCGCCATTCGCAATCAGAGTATCTCTACCATTTTGATAACTAAGGAGGTCATAAATTCCTGCCGTAGCAGAAAGTGTTTGCCATCCCTCATCACCCATAACGGTGGTATCGTCGCCCATTTTCACCCTTACTTCCCTGATGTCTACATATACAGAATCCAATTCACCGATAGGGGCATCAGTAAGATTAACTCTCAAATTGGTAGTGCCGTTACCAGCAGAATCTTCTTTGCTGCAGGCTACAAAGCCAAAAATGGTAAGCGACAGTGCAAGCATTAAAATGTTTGTCTTTTTCATATTTCTTGTGGTTTACCTCCATTTAGAAAATATTATGCCAGAACTTTCTTTTGTAGACAACACTTCACTCCAAAGGAAAGGCCTGCACATGGTGCAGGCCTGAAACTAAATTTATAATAATATGTTACCCTAAACCCACTTCCTGGTGGCGTTCCGGTATCTGCACGTCGGCATAACCCTTGCGCAACAATCTTTCCCTGAAGTCTTGTTGCACTTCGTATTCGCCATGTACCAAAAATAATTTTTGTACCGCCTTTATTTCCTGGCAGCCGAGGAACTGCAACAGGTCATCATAATCACCATGAGCACTCATACTGCGCATTTCTCCAATCTCTGCATTCACTTCGTGGGGCTGACCAAAAATGCCCACTTCAACCGGCTTGGGTTTGCGCACCAATCTTCCGCCAAGAGAATTGGGCTCACAATAGCCCGTCATTACAATACTGTTGCGGCTATTTTCAATGTTGTTGCTAATGTGGTGTTTTACCCGGCCAGCGTCGGCCATGCCACTGGCGCTGATAATCACACAAGGATTTTTATAATAATTGAGCATCTTGGATTCGTCTACAGAATTTACAAATTTCAACCCTTTAAAAGCAAAAGGATCATCGTCATGCAACAATACTTTTTGTATACGTGCATTAAAATACTGGGGGTAACGTTTTACAATTTGAGTCGCTTTGATGCTCAAGGGGCTGTCGACAAAATATTCAAGATCGGGCAGGCGGCCTTCTACTTCCAACTGGTTGAGTGCATACAACAACTCCTGCGTACGACCTACACTGAAGGCGGGTAAAATGAGCTTGCCCTTTTTACGGAGGCAGGTTTTTTCAATCCATTCCAGCAGTGCATCCGGTGTGGGATGGTGCTCATCGTGCAAGCTGTTGCCATAAGTAGATTCTATAATGATGAAGTCTGCCTGTGTAAATACAGCAGGCGATTTTAAGATAGCATCCCTGTAACGACCTACATCCCCGCTGAAAGAAATTTGACGGGTTTTACCATTCTCCGTTATGCGCACATGCACAGCTGCACTGCCAATGATGTGACCCGCATCTGTGTAACAAAACTCGATACCTGGCTCAATCATAAACCACTCGTCGTACTCTACGGTTACAAAGCGGTCGGCTGCCAGCAAAGCATGTTCTGTGCTGTATAAAGGTTGCAGGTAAGGCAGGCCCTGCAGTGCCCTGCGCTTGTTGGCATACTTGGCATCAGATTCCTGTATGCCGGCCGAATCTTCCATTAATATAGAAGCAAGATCTTTTGTGGCAGGCGTTGCATATACCATGCCTTCGTAACCATCTTTTATCAATTTAGGTATCAGCCCGCAATGATCTATGTGTGCGTGAGAGAGTATGAGGTAATCAATTTCCCTTGGCTCAAACCCCCACTCCATGTTCATCTCCTCGGTTTCTTTACCCATACCCTGGAACATACCACAATCCAATAAAATTTTTTTGCCATTAGCCAGGGTAAGCAAATGTTTAGAACCTGTAACTGTGCGGGCGGCGCCGTGAAATGCTATTTTCATAAAACTACTTTTAATTGAGGTGAGGAATTTTTTGAAATGTTTTTTATGGACAATCTATTTAAAGCTACATGTAATAATTTGTAGAATTTCAATGTTTAAAATTAAAGCTTACAGAAAGGGAGGGATGGGAAGTATTTTTCTCCCCCGTCCTACGGCATGGGCAATTCATAGTGGAGGTATTTATAAATATTTCGTGGTACCCGTTTGAAGGCCTTGCCATTCGATGGTGGAGTTATTTATAAGTATTTGGTTACATCCGCAAGATGGCCGGGGCTAAAAGCTCATGCTCCTTTTTTTGCGTGAGGGATTGAAGCGGAAAGCCCACAGCCCGACGTAGGAGGGCGAGGACTTGCAGCGGAAAGCCCGACCCGCCAGTTAGCGGGGCACGCCCAACTATTTTTTAGTACACGATTGCAAGAAAGATTGTTTGTTAGCTGGAAACGGCGAGCCAGGCCATCATACCCATACCCTGTTCTATACAAGCTTCATCTACATCGAAAGTGGGCGTGTGCACCCCGCTGGTAATACCCAGCGCTTTGTTGCCCACCCCGAGCCTGAAAAAACAAGCAGGTATCTGATGGGAATAATAGGCAAAATCTTCGGCGCCCATGCGAAGTTCGGTTTCGGTTACGTTTTTATTGCCGGCATAGATGGACGCATTTTTTATGGCGGTGTGGCAGAGTGCTTCGTTGTTTAGCACAAAAGGATAGCCTACGTCGATGTGAATGCTGGCTTCGGCGCCCAAGGCCGCAACGAGTTGCATGGTTTGCTTGGTAATGAGTTCGTGTGCTTTGAACCGCCACTGCTCGTCCATTGCCCTGAAAGTGCCCATGAGCTTCACTTCGCTGGGTATTACATTGGTAGTATTACCACCCTGAAAAGAGGTGATAGAAAGCACGGAAGGGTTGAAAGGATTGTTGTTTCTGCTTACTATTTGCTGAAGACTTACTATTAAGTGTGAGGCTATCAATATTGTATCTGCCGTGTGTTGCGGAGCGGCGGCATGGCCCCCGTTAGAGCGGATGGTTATATAAATTTCATCGGCGCTGGCCATTACCATACCCCCTCTAAAACTAAACTCCCCTACTTCCAGGCCGGGGTGTACATGCAGGGCAAATATTTTTTGTGGCGCAGGGTTTTGAAGCACGCCCTCTTTTATCATGTAGCTGGCACCACCGGGATTTTTTTCTTCGCCGGGTTGAAAAATTAATTTTATGGTTCCTTCCCAGTCGTTTTTTGTTTCGTTTAGAATTTTGGCTGCACCCAGCAAACATGCTGTGTGCACATCGTGGCCGCAGGCATGCATAATGCCGGGCTTTACAGATTTATAAGCTACCTCGTTGTCCTCGGTAATGGGCAGTGCATCCATATCTGCCCTGAGTGCGGTGATTTTTGAAGTTGGATTTTTACCTTCTATCAATCCCACAACACCTGTGGTAGCTTTTATTTCAAAAGGAATGTTCCAGCCGGCGAGTTTGTGTTGCACATACTTAGCCGTTTCAAATTCTTCGTAACTGAGCTCGGGATGGGCGTGAATGTGGCGCCGCACCGCAATGAATTCTTCGGAGTATTTTTTAGCCAGTTGTTTAATGGTATCGAGCATGGAACAAGTTTATGGGTGTGAAGTTAGCCACGAACCCATAAAAAAAGAGTTTCTATAATGGAAACTCTTTTTAAAATTATACTGGAACAGGCATCATTGTAATTCCTCTTCGGGAGCGGGTTTAATTTCTACCATTTCAGATAGCAGGTAAACATTACCTGGTACCAGTCCCTGCCGAATCAATTGCTTTTTAAAATTTTCTGCTTCTGCCTTTTCTACAAAATTGCCCATTTTTAATTTGATGAATGGATTCTGGTAGACCATATAAACTTTTTGATCCGGGTATTGCTGCAATAAAGTAGAGCGAAGTTTCATAGCCAGGTTCCTGTCATTGCTGCTAAGTACCATCAGGCGGTACCCCCTCGCAGAGCGTATATTTTTTTTGAGCCCTTCGTTGTAAGCATACATTTTTTCGCCCAGTATATCGATGCGCCGGTCTTTTTTAATGATCACTTTGGCGTACAGTAAACTATCTGCGGGGATCGACTGTGCTTTTGAAGCCAGGTTAGTTATCAAAACAAGAAAAAAAAGTAATGTTGTTTTCATGCTGCAATTTAAGGTTCTGTTAAGTCAAAAACCATTCCAGCGTTTTTCTCAACAATTATTTAACGGGCTGCTGCCTGCCAAAATAGCCAGCTCCTGCAGCAGTATACAATTTTAATTCTACGTCTCCGGCAAATGTACCGGTTACCTTAATACCTACAGAATCTGCCAGGTGTTTGCGCACAAGCGCCACCGTCTCTAAGCTGGGTAGGTTTGCTTCTATGCCGGTGGAAAGTGAGAGGTACTGAACGCCAGCGGCACCATACAAATCGCAGCATTTGATCAGATCATCGGGCAAAACCAAATTGCTTTCTACCACAACGGTTAGTACAATAGATTTTTTTTGAACTACCGGCAGAATACTGCTGAGCTCCCTGGCCAGGTATTGCCAATCGCCATTGGCAAGAGCAGTCATGTTTACTACCATGTCCATCTCATCTGCACCATCCACCATGGCCAGCACAATTTCCGCCAGTTTGGCTTCAATGGCATTGTAGCCAAACGGAAAACCAATTATGGTATTTAATTTTACCGGCGAGCCTGCCAGGAGGTCTTTTGCTTTTTTTACAAACAATGGAGGAACACAAACACTTGAGCAACTGCTGGCTATTGCATCTTTGCAAAGATGCTCTATCTGTGCAAGCGTGGTGGTTCTAGCCGTTTGTGTAAATGCTATTTGGGAAGTAATACTCAAAGGAAATTTATCATTTTAATGGATGATTTTGTTGGAAGATTTGTGTACGATGAAATTTAAAGAGACTGTACAGCGCTGCATGCTTTTTTAGCCCTACCCGGCCGCAGTGATAAAATGAAGAACCCTACACTTCTACCGAAATTTTGATCGGCTCGAAAATTCCGGAAGAAATTCCAATAGCCAGCCTTCATCAAAAATCCTGGTTCCTTACCAAATCTTCCCACACATCTCTCTTCCTAATAAGCGTGGCTTTACCATCTTTTACCAGTACTTCAGCGGGCTTAAAACGACTGTTGAAATTGCTGCTCA
>JANPJW010000434.1:0-11141 GCA_031425715.1 Chitinophagaceae bacterium
CTCCTGCCATGGGCAAATCTACTTTTGCCTATCAACAAAGCCAAGACTATAACGATGACCCTTTTAATACAGAAGGGTACGATTACATTAAAGAAAACACATTTCGTGCAGCACTGGATAACCCACTGTCTACATTTTCAATTGATGTAGATGCTGCTTCTTACAGCAATGTGAGGCGCATCTTGCACGCCGGCCAGCTGCCACCAGCAGGCGCCGTGCGGGTAGAGGAAATGATCAATTATTTTCAATACGATTACCCTCAGCCAAAAAAGGATGTCCCATTTTCTTTTGTAACAGAAATAAATGATTGTCCCTGGAACAATCAACACAAGTTGGTGCTCATCGGCATGCAGGGAAAGAAAATACCAGTAGATGATTTGCCTGCTGCCAACCTGGTATTCCTGATAGATGTTTCAGGCTCTATGGCAACGGCTAACAAACTTCCACTTGTACAGGCATCGTTGAAAATGCTCACAGACCAACTGCGGGAGCAGGACAAAGTTTCTATTGTAGTGTATGCAGGAGCGGCCGGTCTTGTGTTGCCACCCACGAGTGGGCAAAATAAAACAACTATTAAAAATGCACTGGAGAATCTGAGTGCAGGCGGTTCTACTGCCGGAGGCGCAGGCATTCAACTGGCTTATAAAACAGCCCGTGAAAACTTTAAGGCTAATGCCAACAACCGGGTTATTCTTTGCAGTGATGGTGATTTCAACATTGGTATGAGCAGCGATGATGAAATGGAAAGGCTGATTGAACAGGAAAGAAAATCTGGCATTTACCTGACAGTGCTGGGCTATGGCATGGGCAATTACAAGGACAATAAAATGCAGAAACTCGCCGACAAAGGAAATGGCAATCATGCTTACATAGACGGCATGAGTGAAGCTAAAAAAGTTTTAGTGAATGAATTCGGCGGCACTCTATTCACCATTGCCAAAGACGTTAAACTGCAGGTAGAATTTAATCCTGCCATGGTACAGGGCTACCGCCTCGTGGGTTATGAGAACCGTATACTAAACAAAGAAGATTTTAACGATGATGAAAAAGATGCCGGAGATCTTGGGAGCGGACATACGGTAACTGCCTTGTACGAGATTATACCCGTGGGTATACAAAGCAGCTTTCTTAAAAATGTAGATCCTCTAAAATATCAACAAAATGAAACAGCAGTTTCAAGTAGTTTATCCAACGAAATGATGACGATCAAGTTCCGTTATAAAACACCGGGCGATGAAAAAAGCAAACTGTTAGTACATCCGTTGCTGTACAGTCAAAGTAATAATGCGCAAGCTTCTGAGAACTTTCGATTTGCAGCGGCCGTTGCAGAATTTGGAATGCTGCTTCGCAATTCCGCCTTTAAAGCAGGAGCTTCGTATGCTTCTGTTTTAAGATCTGCCAACAATGCATTGGGCTATGATAAAGAGGGCTATCGCCGGGAGTTTGTCAGACTCGTAGAAAGTGCGCAGTTTTTGGCCAATAGTTCAGAGCAGCCTAAAATTGAAACCGGTACTAAATAATATACATTGTGTAAAGCGGCGGCATTCACATTGCTGCCGTTTTATCTTACTGATACTACAAAAGTTGCTGGTTGTCTTTTTATGCAGTCTACTTTTTGCCCGAACTGTATCGCAGGCAGCCATTTTGGTCCTTTTTTGATTATCCGCATCACTTCTTGTTCCATCCCGTACCTGTGATTTGTTTCCTGCAGCAGATCAGCTATGCTGCCATCCTTTTTTACAGTAAATCTTATGATCACTGTATAAGTGCCTGGTGGTGCGTTATTGTCTACTGGTACATTAGCATTTAAATTGGTTCTCAGGTACTTTGTCCAGCCGTCAGTACCTCCCGGAAATTCTGCGGATGTCAATTCCCTGGAAAATACGGAGTCTATCGTTTTACTCCCATCTCCATTGTAAACGTTTAGAATACCCCTCTTGCCTTTAAAATATGCATCGAAAATTTTCTTAGATGTGCTATCGTAACTAATGCTCTGGTAAGTATCGTTAAGACTATCACTTACGGCATAAAAACTCAAAAGGTTATTGTCGTGATAACTTGAAACACCACTTACCATTATAACCCCTTCCTTGTAAATGGAAGAATCTATTTTTCGACCTAAGCTGTCCCAACGTTGCCATAGACCTTCTTCGTATGCATTAAAATAACTTCCTTGGGAGTAAACTTTACCATTTGGGTGATAGCTCAGAAATGGCCCCCTCAAGTCAGACAAAGAAGAATCTTTAAAATGAAAAGTCATGTAAGGCCTGGTACCTGTGAGTGTAAAACAATCCAACCTGAACAAACTGTCTTCCTGGAAACCTCTACCCTTAATGCTTGTCTTCGACTTTTCAGTCGAGGTAATATTTTCATTAAGGTAATAAGTGTACTTGTAGGGCTGGCTTTTGCCTATGGCGGCAATGAAAATAAAAACGCAACAAATAACAATCTCCTTTTTCATGAGGTTAATTATGTTTTTAAACTTTACGGAAATGCAAAATAGCTGAACGATGTCAAAAAACCCTCGGGCAAGTAGTAATGGGTTTACGGGCTCTGAAAGTGTATACCCGCTTCCGCCCTTTGGGCTGCAGGCTGATTCTAAAACTAAGGCCGGTAAACAGATAGTAATCTTTGTTACGGGGGTTGCCCCTAATGCTGCCTTCGGCGGGGTAAGGAGGCGCATTGGGCAACTCTGCTGCCCGGTAGGCCATGGTTACCGCCGTACCACCCCTTTTTTGGGCTAACAGTACCGGGTCAATGTAAGTGGTGCTCACATCGTCTAAATAATCGGTAAAGGTTTTACGGATGCCCATTTCTAAAGCCAGTCTTTTATTGGGAGACAAAGACCATTGTACACCTCCTCCAAAAGGCAGGGCCAGTTGCTGCAGCTTGTAATCTTTGCGATTTTGGTAAAACCCCTGCCCTTCTGTACTTTGCTCGGCCAAAAAAACTCTTTGACCGGTCTTGTTGGTAGTATAAGGGCTAAATTTAAAAGTGCCCACACCAACAAAAAAGTAGGGAGAGACTTTATACTCATACAGATCAAAAAGGAGGTATTCGAACAGCAGCGAAAACTCAGTGATTTTAGAAGTAAAGCTCAGGTTTCTGGAGCTGGTTTTTAAGTCATACTTATCTGAGCCATTGACTTTTCCGTAATTCATTTCTGCCCGGATGAGCATGCGATGATTGAGTTCAAATACAGTTCCGAGACCAAAGGCGGGCCTGCTTGAGCTGGCAGTTAACGCCCCGCCACCAAGGTCGCCCCGGTAGCTTGAAATGCCGCCAAAAATACTTGTAAAAAAATGGCTTTGCGAAAAGGCAGGCAACGCAACCCCTAAAAATAAACAGGCGAGCCAGCAGCGCACCCAGCACTTAGTCATTGGTAAAATAGTTTCAGAGATCAAATATAAACAGAAATGTCTCTCTAAAACGGTTTGGGTTTGTAAGTTATTATGAGCACGGCATTTTCCTCCAGGCTGGCTTTGGAGCGAAGTTCATACCGTTTATCCCCGGCGGTTACTACTATCAAGGCGGTGTTCGGTGGTATACCTCCCAGGTTTTCGGCATACATCACAATTTCATGTCTTTCCACATCCTCTTTTAGTTCTATGTTAAACTCAAGGGCAGTTTCAGACAGCCGTTGGTGACTCAATAACAATTGGCCATTGTAAAATATAGATACAGTGTCGTTGTCTACCACCCCATTATCGTAGACTTTTAGGTTAATCGTTTTTACGTTTACTTCAAGCCGGTTTTGTTCCGACTTTTTCCTCAGCCTCATACTTTGCTCAATATCTCTAGCAGGCAAAGCTGTTCCGATTGGCGGGGGATTTACAGTCATTTGCCTATTGCTGTCCGTAGGCGAAGGAGCTGACTGCTTTTTTGTTGCAGGTGGCGGGTTGGGTGGGGCATTTTTAACCATGGGAGGAGAAACTGGCTTTGCTTGTTTTACAGCCGGCTTTGGTGTAGAGGGACTGGGTTTAGTTGTGGCAGCAGGCTGGTTTACCAAAGGTGCCTTTGTGGCCGGCTGTTTTACTACCGGGCGTGGTGGCTTGGGGAAACAAGGCTCCATGATACCCGGCAGCTGCTGCGGGCGGGCAGACAGCTTTTTTAGTTTCATATCTACCCTTCCCTGCACAAAGCCTCCCGCAATTTCTGTAGTAACTTGTCCTATGAGAATCGTTCTTCCTTCCTCGGTTGCAAAAGCCAACATCATGCGCATGCGAACGTGGCTACCACTATTCTCTATAAATTTTTTACCCGCAATAAAATACAATTGGCTTTCAGGATCATAGTATCCATCAAAGGTTGCTATACAATGGCTGGACCTGTTTAGAAGCTCATAATCGTACGTGTAACCGCAAAGTTGGTTGGCTTGCTGTTCAATATTTATTTGAATAAATTCCTCGTCCATTCGACCCTCCCAGGTTCCATTTATCTTTTGTGCAGACAAACCTGAAACTTTGCTGAGAAGCAACAAAATGATCAATCGGGTAGCCATTTTCATATATCCTTAAATTTAAACAAAATTTATTTTAAGAAATCCGGGCAACCGTTGGTTTAACTTATAGTTGGGATTCGGCACGGGGCAGTAAGGGAACCAACGCCTCGCTCAAGAATGCATTTAGCTCCTTAGCTTTACTCATAATCATCAAATGATTGCCGCCTTTCACAGTGTGTGTAGGACTGGCATAGCGGATGGGTAGAATTCCATCCTTGTCCCCCTGGATTTGCCATAGAGTGCCTGGCAAAATTTCATTCTTCCAGCAAAGGATAGCATGCATAGCCCAGCGTATAAAAGCCGGATCACTGTCTTTTATTACCTGCCTCAAAATTTCCCTGTCCTCGTGGCTGTCAGGAGCAAGGCCACGTTTTAGGATAGATATTCTTTGCAATAACCCGATGGGTACCATTCTATGGAGCTGAAGCAGATAAGCCCATTTAAAATAACGGGGCATTTGTTTGTGTGTTGGTACACTGGATAGCAGGATACAGGCTGTGGGCGGAAATTTATTGGCTATTTCGGTTGCAAGCATTCCGCCCATAGAAAGGCCTGCAAGGGCAAATGGTTGGCTGGTATCAATTCTCTCGGCCATTCTGTAAGCATAGGATTGCAGGCTTTCATTGCTGAGAGGCGAGATCCAATCCAGGTACACTGCAGTGAAACCCTCGGGCAATTGTATGTGCTTAAAAACCCGACAATCGGCAGCAAGGCCACTAATGAAATAAACTTTCATTTGGCAAAACTAAGTGGTTAAAATAAAAAAGGGCCAGGATAGAAATCCAGCCCCAATTTAAAATCCAATATCCTATGAAAAACCGATGTAAAAGAAAGACATATTACCCATGTAAAAAACAGGAAATAACCTGTTTTTTACATGGATTTATTTTTGTATGATATTGTCCTTCTTTCTTTCCTCTGCTGCTAAACGCATAAATCAACAAAGGATTCGTAACTTTTACTTTCAATTTTAATTATGTTTCGTCAAATTATATCATACTTCGAAACTTTGGAACAGCACCCGTTGCAAAGAATGGGTTTTTTGGTTGGGGGGCTACTGCTTTTCTGGGTCATAGAAGGAAGTATCCCTTTGCTTCAACCTACCTATAAAAAAAACAAACTCAGGCACGCAAGTGTAAATTTTGGATTTACCATCATACACCTTGTGATTCATACTTTTCTTGCAGTGCTCATTGTGATGCTGAGTGACTGGTGCCATTTACAAAAGTTTGGGCTTGTATATTGGAGCAACGCCGGAATTTTGGGAACCATTGTAATATCTTTTTTTACACTTGATTTTTTTGGGGGCTGGCTGGTGCATGTTACAGAACACACGGTGCCTTTTTTGTGGCGCTTTCACGTTATTCATCATGCAGATAATAATGTAGATGTAACCACCGGCCTGAGGCATCACCCCGGCGAAAGCCTGTTGCGGGGCCTCTTCTTTTTCATGGGTATCTTGCTGAGTGGTGCCCCTATGTATGGAGTCATGATATTTCAAACAATTCTGATTATTGCTACTGCGTTTACTCACGCCAACATTAGCCTGCCGAAGCGATTTGATTCTGCACTGAGTTATGTGCTGGTATCTCCCAATATGCACAAAGTACATCACCATTGGAAACAGCCTTACACTGACAGTAATTACGGAGCCATTTTATCTATTTGGGACAGGTTGTTCGGAACTTTTATCAAGCTATCCCCAACGGATATCCGGTATGGGCTTGACCGGTATTACCCTAATGAAAAAGATGAAGATTTTATTGCGCTGATGAAAAGCCCATTTAAAACCCAGGAAGGCCACATGGAAACAAAAAATTCAGTTAGAAGTGCGAAACTATAATTCTCCAAGTATCGTTTTATAGAACTTCAAAAAATCTTCGCCTACTTTGCTGTATTGATACTTATCGTGGGCCTGCCGTGCAATAGATTTTGGAACGAACAAATATTGTTGCGAACTGAACACCTCCATTTTCTCAGCCAGGTCTGCTTCATTTTCCGGCTCCACAAACAAAGCATTTTCAAGCTCTTTCAAATTTTCCTCAAGTACTGCAATCTTGCTGGCAATCACAGGTATGCCACAGCACAGGGCTTCTGCCAGCACACAGCCAAAAGTTTCATACCGTGTAAAAAAGATAAGCGCATCAGCCGCCTGCATATTTTGGGCAACCTCCTGGTAACTGATGGGTCCTAAAAATTTCACATGCTGCTCCACAAAAAGTTGCGTTGCCAATACAGACAGGCTTTCGTAATTAGGACCGGCCATTACCAGCAGTCCTTTGTTTCCATTTTTTAAATACATGGCAAAAGCTCTGAGGATGCCGTCGGTATTCTTATGGTACACGTCGCTGGTTATGCAAAAGAAAGTGTTGGACGCTTCCGGTGGGTGGTGAACAGGAAGAAAAATGGTTGTATCAACCACATTCGGTATCACAGTAAAATGTTTTATAAACTTAAATTTCTGCATGAGTGCCCTACCAAGGCTGGCAGAAACTACATGCACCGCACTAGCATTTAGAAAATTGCTCCGGATTATTGTCCGAAGTACCGGGGATCGGGTATAATATTGATCTCCCACCGGCATAAACCATGAGTTTTGCTCCGTTATGACGTATGGAATTTGGTGTTTCCATTTTAACCATTGTGCCAGCAGGCCCTGCCGCAGCGAAATATGTACATGCACCAATTGAAAAGAACCTTGATCGATTTTTGCGAGATTGTACAGTTTGAATAATAGTGTAAAATACAATCTAAGAGAATGAAGCCTGGCGAAAATCCCCCCCTTGGCGCTGGTATTATAGTACCCACGATAAATAGTAAGGCCATCGGTTTGCTCTTTTTCTGTGCAAGTCCTGTTGGGGTCAAGAGCAGGGTCTTTAGAAACATAAAGCACAGAAATATTTACTTTGCTGCTGATGGCACGAGCATGGCGGTCTGTAAAATCGCCGTTTAAAAAATTCTCTTTTCCAGGATACCATGCGGGCAACCACAATATATTTGTATTGCTTCTCATCTTTTTGTTTCCAAACTTTTTTTACCCTTTGACACACCCAGCCATCGAAACAAAAGTTTAAGCATTTGCTTCATGTGCAAAGGGGAAAACCGAAAATTTTTTAACAGTTGTCCCATTTGGAAAAGTGTTGGGTGAAGCCTCGCTGCTTCATAGATATCCACCATTTTATAATAATCTTTTGCAACAGCAATTTCTTTGTAATGACTGTATTTTTTAAAGATGTACTCGTATCCTTCTTTCATGTAAGCCTTGTTGTCACTTACATTATGCAAACTTTTTCCATAGTAAGCCAGGGGTTTTGAAAAGTAGCCTATAGGATATTTTTCTGCAATCCGGATCCACATATCCCAATCTTCGAGGTTCGATTTTTCATCAAAAAAACCAACATCGTCTAACACATCTTTGCGTAACACTACCCCATTGGTATTTACAAAATTTCTACGAATCACTTCCTTTAGCAGCCGCCCACTCTTATTACTCATTACTGCTTCTAACATTGTTTCACCTGTTTCATAGTAGTAAATGTAACCCGCCCCATGCAGCAGGCCATACTGCTGATTTTTCTCATAGTAGGCAATCTTCTCTTCGATGTTGGATACATCCCACCAATCATCTGCGCTCAGCACGCTGATATATTTCCCTTTTGCATGGGCAAGCATATAGTTGATGTTGGCCGATATGCCAAAGGCCTTCTCTCTTTTAAAACCTTTGTAGGGCAAGCCGGAGGTTTTAAACAATGCATCTGCTTTTTCAAAAGATGCATCGGTCGAAAAATTGTCTACATAAACAAATTCCAGATTGGGATAGGTTTGTGAAATGGCAGAATTAACGGATTTCTCAATATAGTTTTCATGGTTCATGCTCAGGCACAAAATGCTCACTAAGGGGTGGGAACCTGGCACTGACGATTTATTTTTTTCCTGGATCAACGATCAATCAAACTTTAATTTTTAAAGGCCTACACGTCTGGAGTTTTAGTAATGCTGGGCAAAGGTTCATTTAATTTGGAATACCAAAACAAAAATCCAAAAGCCACCCATGGAAAATAATTTATTTTCATGATGACCATGTTAAAGGCAATAAACAGCAATAAAATAATCAACAGCCATTTGTCCCTGCGTTTTGTAAAAAGGCCAACAACAAAAAACAATTCGGCCAACGCACCTAAAGCATAAAAAATATATGCTATTCCAGGTTGCCTCACCAGGCTGAGTATAACAGAGGCATACCAGTTTTGCGGGGCGGAAACCAAGAGGCTGCCGTGCTGCCTCAACAGGATTGCGCTCATTTGCTCAAGATTAAATAAACCTCCTGCCCTGATCTTCCACAGCCCTGCTGAAAAAAATATAATAATAAAAAGGTATCGGAGGCAGTGCAAAGCATAATAAAAAGACAGTTCTCCTTTAACCATAAATAGCGCCGGTATAAAAATAAAACCAACAAACCATTGTGTGCTCATGGCCGATAAACCTGTAAGCAAAAGACTGTAACCGATATTGTAAATAACATTTAAGAAAGCAAAGAAATATTGATAGGTAGAATGCTTTAAAACTGCCCACAGTAAAAGCAGCGGCAACAGCATGTAGGTTACATCCAATAAGGCCTGCAGCCACGGGTGCAAAATGACAAAATCCCCAAGGCCACTTAGTAATAAAATCTGTAAAGAAAGATCAAGTTTATGGACTGCAAACAACGGTGCAGTTTGATGTAGGAGCGATCCACCGCTCCAGAGCAGGAAATAGCATACCATAAAGCAGGCAGCATAAAAAATTAAAAAATATCTTCTATGGGTATTAGTTAGCATCCAGGAAATCTAATTTAGATGCGGTGTCTATTGGCACAAGACCTCTACTTTGCCAAACAAAATGCTGGCAGGTTGCTTCGAGCTTTTGAATGGGTTCAACAACAATTGCTTGTATTTTTTGCTTAAACCATTTTGTGAAGGCTTCGTCCGTTACAAGCCTCTCTGCAGGTATACCTCCCCCAGGTAAAAAACCCAGGTAGCTATGGAAGGTTTTAGTTACCAGCCGATTGTTCTCCTGGTAGGCTGGGTAAAGCCCAAGGTATGTTTGAATAAAATCATTTTGGCCGGTAGATACAAGGGAAGGGTCAATGAGCCTGTTGTTGGCTAGTACCCTGTAAACAGTAATTGTATCCTGCAACCGATATTTGCCACTGTACATCCCATATTGTAAAACCGGCGTAGCTATGACTCCCCATTTGTAATTGATGTACCCGAAAGCACACAAGTAGCCTGAAAAAAGAAGGAACAGCGTTTTGTTATGCCTGTATAATTTTTTTAGAAACATTTATAAGTGTTGATCTTTGCAAAGAACTACCCGAGATAGCCACCATAATAATTAGGTAGCGGCCAATTTATTTTAATCCTTTTATAATGGCTGCAAACTCTGTAGCCACCAGGCTTGCGCCACCCACGAGTCCACCATCCACATCTGGCTTACCAAAAATCTCCGCTGCGTTGGCTGCTTTCACACTGCCGCCGTAGAGAATGGAAATGCTGTCTGCAATTTCTTTTCCGTACTGGTTTGCCATAACACTGCGGATATGCGCATGCATTTCCTGTGCTTGTTCGCTGCTGGCAGTTTTACCTGTTCCTATGGCCCAGATGGGTTCGTAGGCGATGATAAAATTTTTCATCTGCGCTGCCTCCAGGTGAAACAAACTTTCCATTAACTGAACTTTTACATATTCATTCTGCTCACCCGCTTCTCTTACTGAGAGCGCTTCGCCGCAGCAGAATACGGGTTGCAGCTTATGGTCCAGGGCTATATTTACCTTTTTGGCCAGGTCTGCATTGGTTTCATAATTATATTCTCTCCGTTCGCTGTGGCCAATGATCACATATTTAAGGCCGATGCTTTGCAGCATCTCTGCACTTGTTTCCCCGGTGAAAGCACCATTAGCATTGGCAGAACAATTCTGTGCCGTTACAAACATATTTTGTTTACCATCTAACAATTGTTTGATGGGTAAAATATAAGGGAATGGCACACCAAAAAGTGCCAGTTGATTTTCTCCCAAAGAGATATTGCTTTCCAGGAGAGCCTTCATCAGTTCTTCTGCCTGTTGAAGACTAAGATTCATTTTCCAGTTTGCAGCTGCTATTTGTTTACGCATACTTTTTTGTTATGGTGTGTTTGAATATAATTGTTTGAGCATTTCTGTTTCTGCAGGCAATACATCCTGCCCCTTCATTTTTTTCCAATTAGCAATATCCTGAATTACTTTTTCAAATAGATACCTGTCGGCTCCCCACGAAAAATCCGGAACATAGCGGGGTGGACGTTCGCCAAAGATATTACAACAAACCCCTACAACAGTGCCTGTATTGAAAGCGGTGTTGATGGCGCAGCGGCTATAATCGCCCATAAGCAGTCCTGCCTTGTTGCCAGCCTGCTTGCCCGGTGCGTTGCTGTATTGATAATAAGTAACCAGGCCACCGGTATTTTTTACATTACTGTTGCTGGTACCTGCGCCGAGGTTGCACCATTCGCCAATCACGCTATCTCCAAGGTAACCCTCGTGAGCCTTGTTGCTATATCCAAATAACACACTGTTTTTGATTTCGCCCCCTGCCACACAAAATGGCCCGAGTGTAGTGGCCCC
>JANPJW010000435.1:0-1893 GCA_031425715.1 Chitinophagaceae bacterium
ATTGCTTTTTAGCAGAGCTAAAACCAGTATTTAATGACCTGCCTTTTAGTGTTGCTGAGGAAAATATCCAGAGCAGAACGAGGGGGAATTTGCTGATGGCTATCGCCAATAAATTTGGCTACATTCTGTTGAATACATCTAATAAAAGTGAGCTTTCAACCGGCTACGGTACTCTTTACGGAGATATGGCAGGCGGCCTTGGGGTGCTTGGAGATTGTTATAAGCAGCAGGTGTTTGCGCTGGCAAAATACATCAACCGCAATACTGAAATCATTCCCGAAAATATCATTACGAAACCACCCTCTGCAGAACTCAGGCCTGGTCAGAAGGATTCTGATTCGTTGCCGGATTATGCTGTGCTGGATAAAATTTTGTTTCAATACATTGAACGGCGCAAAGGGCCAAACGAAATTAAGGCGCAGGGCTTTGATGCGGCTTTGGTGGACAGGGTACTTAAAATGGTAAATGTAAATGAATACAAGCGCAACCAGTTTTGCCCCATAATCCGGGTTTCTCCCAAAGCTTTTGGCGTGGGAAGAAGGGTGCCGATTGTTGGTAAATACCTGAGTTAAGCTATTTTCTAAATACAAAACGAGCCTGTCTTTCTAATGAGATAAAAACATCTTCAGCCAAAAGTCCTTTTTACCACTTTTGGCTGAAGATAATCAGCCTTTTTTTGCCATTATAGAAACAATTTCTCAACTATGAGTTGCTGATCAGGGGAAGTTGACATTTTAATTCTCCTTCAAACTTTTGTTCTTACCAGTCTGCGATCATATTGAAATTATTGCAATTTTTTCCCATTTAACATTTTTTTACTCCGCAGGCAAAAGCAATAAAGTGTTTATAGGACCATTGTTTGTATTTTGCGGCACACTTTTAAGTACAAATCAGCCTGGAAACATTTTCCTAAGTTATACAGCCGCAAAAAGCGGAAAGAGCATTTGAAATATTATGGTACAAACAGCCGAAGACATACGTTTATTAAATGAAAAAATTGGCCATGCCGCCGGGTTTGTAACCCGGATGAATAATGAGCTTGGTAAAGTGATTGTAGGGCAGCACCAGATGGTGGAGCGCCTCATGATTGGATTGCTCAGCAATGGCCATGTGTTGCTGGAAGGCGTGCCCGGCCTGGCAAAAACGTTAGCCATCAAATCGCTGGCACAAGCAGTAAATGCACAGTTCAGCCGTATACAGTTTACCCCTGATTTGTTGCCTGCAGATGTGGTTGGAACCATGATTTATAACCAGGCGAAGAATGAGTTTTATGTAAGAAAGGGCCCGATCTTTTCCAACTTTATTTTAGCTGATGAAATCAACAGGGCTCCGGCAAAAGTGCAGAGTGCCTTACTGGAGGCGATGCAGGAGCGGCAGGTAACCATAGGCGATACCACCTACAAACTGGAGGAACCATTTTTAGTATTGGCTACTCAAAACCCGATTGAGCAGGAAGGAACCTATCCTTTGCCTGAAGCTCAAGTGGACAGGTTTATGCTGAAGGTTGTAATTGATTATCCGGCCAGGGAAGAAGAGAAATTGATCATCCGGCAAAATACACAGGGACTTACGCCAGAAAAAATTTTTCCCGTAGCATCAACCAGTGAGATTTTAACAGCGAAGGAATTGGTGCGCCAGGTGTACATTGACGAAAAAGTAGAAAATTACATTGTAGATATTGTATTTGCAACCCGTTACCCGGATAAAGCAAATCTCCAAAAATTAAAGCCGCTGATCAATGTGGGCGGATCACCAAGGGCAAGTATTAACCTTGCACTGGCAGCAAAGGCACACGCTTTTTTAAATAAGCGTGGCTATGTTGTTCCGGAAGATGTAAGGGCGATTTGTAAGGATGTGCTTCGCCACCGTCTTGGGCTCACTTACGAAGCTGAG
>JANPJW010000436.1:0-1721 GCA_031425715.1 Chitinophagaceae bacterium
CATTGATTTAAAAAATCCTGTAAATGCATGTGGCGGCACTGGCATTACCGCAGCAGAATCAGGCTCTGGTACTGGAAGCGGGTTGTTAACTATTTTTATTTTAGGCTTTTTAGGCGGGCTGGTGGCGCTTATTACGCCCTGTGTATTTCCTATGATACCTTTAACCGTATCTTTTTTTACCAAGAAGGCAACCTCAAAAAGGCAGGGGGTTTTTAATGCCTCACTGTATGGCTTCTTTATTTTTTTTATTTATATCCTGCTCAGCCTTCCTTTCTATTTTTTAGATAGTGCCAGCCCGGAAATATTAAACTCTGTTTCAACAAATCCCTGGCTTAACGTTACCTTTTTTGTAGTGTTCATAGTTTTTGCATTATCTTTTTTTGGTTTGTTCGAGATCACCCTGCCAAGCAGCTTTTCCGGCAGGGCCGATGCAAAAGCGGGCACCGGAAATGTGTTGGGCATATTTTTTATGGCACTTACTTTGGCCATTGTTTCATTTTCATGCACAGGGCCCATTTTAGGGTCTTTACTGGTGGGTTCATTAACGGGTGGTGCCATACAGCTTACGGCAGGTATGGGCGGCTTTGGGTTGGCACTGGCTTTACCATTTGCCTTGTTTGCTTTGTTCCCTAACTGGTTAAATTCTTTGCCAAAATCCGGCGGCTGGCTTAACTCGGTTAAAGTAGTGTTGGGTTTTATTGAAGTGGCGCTTGCTATAAAATTTCTTTCAAATGCCGACCTGGTAAAGCATTGGGGATTATTAAAAAGAGAAGTTTTCATTGGTATCTGGATAATTACAGGAATTGGGTTAACACTTTATCTGCTGGGTAAAATTAAATTCCCGCATGACAGCCCTATAAAAAAACTGCATAAAGGAAGAATTGCGCTTGCTGTGTTATTTGCAGCTTTCACTATTTATTTAATTCCGGGCCTTACCAATACCAAATGGGCAAATCTTAAATTGATCAGCGGGTTTCCTCCACCTTTGTATTACAGCATTTATCAAAGTGGCGATTGTATATTAAACCTTAACTGTACACACGATTATGATGAAGGAGTTAAGCTGGCAAAAGCAGAGAACAAACCACTGCTGATAGATTTTACCGGCTACGCCTGTGTTAATTGCCGCCGCATGGAAGAGAATGTATGGAGCGATCCGGAGGTTTATAAGATCATGAAGGATAACTTCATTGTTGTTTCTCTTTATGTAGATGATAAGAAAAAACTACCGGCAGCAAAACAGTTTACTTACAAAACCAAAGATGGTGGCGAAAAAGAAATTATTAGCGTGGGTGACAAATGGGCCACTTTTGAAACTGAGAACTTTAAAAATAATGCCCAGCCACTCTATGCTATTTTAAACGGTGATGAAGTTTTAATGAATAATCCTGTGGGTTACACACCCAACATTAAAGAATATAAAGACTGGTTGCTCTGCGGCCTGGATGCATTTGCAAAATCAAAAAAATAATAACGGGTTAGACATTAAAATTATACTGCCGAAGAGAACTATTTTAAAAGGCTTAGAAAATTTTTTTACAAAAATTGAATTTAGCCACAAAGACCCTAAGGCACAAAGGAAAATGCGTAGCATTTTTCTACTTCGTGTCTTTAGCCTCCCGATAGCTATCGGGATGGCTAACCACTTTTCGCAGCGAAGCTGAGAAAAAATTTTCCTATCCTTTTGTAATGAGATTAACAATTTTTTCGAGTGCCTCAAC
>JANPJW010000437.1:0-10510 GCA_031425715.1 Chitinophagaceae bacterium
CTGAAAAAAAAGAAGGACAACAGTACAAAAAAAAATAATTTCATATTAGTGATGCGCATGGATAAATAAAGAATGAAGGCCAAACCGCTTATGCAACCAGGTACTGATGGCTTCAAAGAAATAAAGCACATCAACCGCCAAAATAATAGCTACAAAAGTAGGTGTGAGGTTAATCTTAACATCCCACTTAAAGTAAAATAACAGACCCAGGTAAACAAACAATACGGCAGAAATAATCTGTGCCATTTTTGCCACAAGGTGAAACCACAAATGTTTGTCTACAAAAAAACGAATGAACAAACTCATATGCAACCAACCCAATACAGATGCAATCAACCAGTTAATCCATACGGGTGATTTGTGCACGTAGTTAGCATCTCTTATCATGCTAATAATGTTGGCGTGAATAAAAACCCCATCCATATCGGGCACAGACTTACCTACCGATTTTTTATTGAACGGAGTGAAGTGCTTGTCCTCAATGCTGTTTGGATCGGGAGAGATATAGCCCAACAAAATAGTTTTACCGGCTAGTGACATGGATGCCTCTTTACCCGAAAGGAGTTCCTCCGCTTCCACTACCAGGAACTTATCTGCGGTGCGGGTATAATTCACTTGTTCTGTGAGGTTCTTTCTTTTAAGAAGTTTTTTATACTTATCCGGGTAGGCTACCTGCGCCACCGCTGCTGCAAAGGACTGGTATAAAACTTCCTTCTTTTTTAGGACAGGCGCTGTATGCCTGATAGAGCCAGCTTCTTCGCCTACAAAATTGGCGTAACCGGCATGCCTTGCACTCGGAAACAAAAATCCGTTGGGAGATAACAGCTCTTTTTGCGATTGTAAATTATAGGCAAGCACTATTTTACCTGGCCCGGAAAATAATTGAACCAAAAGGGAATCCGGGCCCGGTTCCTTTGGTTCATTGAATAACACATCTACTCCAATTACGGCTGGCTTTTTACTTAGCAGTGCCGAGATCAGCCCGGCAATTCCAGATCTATCAGCATCGCCAATATTCACTATCACAATGCTGGTGTCAACAGAAGTCTGGGCATTCTTACCGAATTGTGAATAGGCCAGATCGTTGTAATCAAAATCCTGCAGGGCCATTTTAACAGGATCCAACACATGCGTGTTGATGGGTACAAGTGCCAACAAACCCATCACTACAAAAACCATGATTGTGGCCAGGATAGTATCTCTTTTAAATAAGTATTTAAACATGTAATTATTCGAACGTCCTTAAAACATTTTTATAGATAGACCAGGTAACCGGTGTAATGATAGTTTGACTCCTGGTTTTGGTGCCGGTATACAGCACATCTTCCAGCGGATTGTGTGGGCCGGCAGCCTCGGGTTCGGGGCCTCGTTTAAGCACACCTTCCTGGTCAAAAATGGAAAGGTTGTTGATAGCCTGCTCCGATGATAATAAAAAATAATTATCTGCGCCTGCTGGTAATGACACGATAAAATCTGCTACCTGTACTCGTTTTTCTGCCACGTTGTTGTTGTCTGTTACCGGGAAACGGTTTTCTGTATTGCCGCTGGCAGCAGAGGGAAACAACAAATTCATTGTTCCTTTACTGTCTATAGAAAATACATAAATGTATCTTTTGCTGTAATTGCTTTTCCAGCCGCCTTCCGAAGCATCTTCTTCTACAAACATAGAAAGTGTGTCACCCACTTTTACTTTGTCGCCTCTAAGTATCTCGCCGGAAGAGTATCCCTGAAAACTAAGTTTAAAGGGGAACTTGTTTTGTCCCTTGGGACTACTCAACATAAGCCAGTCTCTGATTTTTGCAATTTTAAAGGCAGATTCACTCAGTGTTGCTGCAATATTTTGTGTAGAGGCATCTTTGCCATTGTAATCTATAAAGTCTGTTCGGGCGGGAAGGCTTTCGGTAGTATCCTGCAGCGTGACCTGGCTTTTTACCAGGGCATAGGCCAATTGATTTTGTTCGTTTAAAACACCAATGAGCGAATACTGAGATTCGCTGGCGGTGGAAACCACTTCAATATTATTGTAGTTTTTAAACGTTTGAACCAATTGCTCAAACAGCGCTGTAGAAGGCGGCATGGTTACAAATGCCGTGGAAGATTTACCCAGCGAGGTCTGTAAAGATGCTGGTGTAAGCTTGCCTGCCATTTGTTTTTTTCCTTCTTTTTTGTCGTTGTAATTCCAGGCGCCATTTTCAAAATAATAGATCTGATCTGGGTTGGCTTTTGCAAGATCGGTTATCCATGTAACGGGTTTTGCCGATTTTGCTGCCACATAAATTTTCATAAATTCCTGCAATTGTTGGTCGCCTACGGCTTTTGGAATATAAACCTTGAGGGCGGGAGCCCTGCTACTGGCCCAGTTCACGACTTCAAACAGGGTACCCGGTACTATTTTTTCTTTGCTGCCGGTTACAACCTTTGCCAGGCTTTTATTGGCACCCCGCATTTCTATGATCTGTAAAGTATCGGCATTGTGTGCCAGTCGCACGCCTTCTGCTAACCCAAACGCATAGCCGCCCTGCATCTCTATTCCCTTTGACTCCAGGCGACTGCTGGCCACCATGAATTTATTTTTTATAGTTCCTTTGGGCAGTGCAAACAGGGTTCCGCTTTTACGTGCCTCATTGCCGGCCAAAACGGGCTCCTGCGTTTTGCCATAGTATTTCATGATGGCCGTAAGACTGCTATAAATATCATTGGCTGATGCATCCGGCGATAGTTGTTGCAGGGCCCGGAGTAATGCACTTGTAAAAGCTCCATGACTGATACGGTTTTCATCTGTATGCTCTTTGGCAAATTCAAAATCCTGTGCGGCAGATATAATAAGAGCTCCCCTGTCCTCGGGCCTTTTGGGTTCCGAAGGGTCTTTGGCATCCATATCTGAAGCTTCAATATACCTGGCTTTTGGAGGGTCGTTTAAAAAGTTTTCGGTGCCCCGCCCAATAGACCCGCTGTGGCAACTATCCAATATAACAGTAAGGAGTACCCCTTTATCTAAGAGCTGGTTCAGGTATACAGCCAGCTCCTTATCCCTTATATCTGCCACCCCTTTTTTCCAGGCATCTGCCGGTACTAGGGTCTCGTCTTTTTTATCTGTTTCTTTGGACAAAGAGTTTTTCACCTGGCTGCCATGGCCTGCGTAGTAAATAAATACCACATCTCCTGCCTTTGATTCTGACACCAGTTTTTTAAGCTCAGCAATAATTCGTTCCCGGCTTGCTGCTGCATCTAACAGAGTGGTAATGCTATTTTCAGCAAAGCCATACTTGGCTATGGCAAGGTCCCGCATGGCTGTGGCATCGTTCACACAACCATCCAGGTTGGTCCACGATCTGCGGTTACCCATAGCCGTAACTTCATCCAGGGGCGGCTTGTACAGGTTAATGCCGATGATCAATGCTCGTTGCTTGTTTTGAGCCAGCACGGTGTGGCTTCCCAGAAGAACAGCCATAGAGACTAAAAAAATCCTCCATGTGATCGAAAAAGGCAGACGCTTGCTGATCATGTGTTTCGGTTTTGAGGTTAACTTAATGCGGGTATTGCAAATATGATACATATTTGTTAAGGCCTTGTTATGTTAGATAAATATATATTTGTTGGTGTGAAATAACAATTAACTGCTGATCTAATGATGGTAAGATGTACAAAAAACTGCAAATTCACAATCCTGATTTCAAACAATAAATGCCAGGCCTATAAGTTTCGGGTTTATAAATAAAACAAGAATACCCTCTAGTAGGTATTTACTTTATTTAAAAAGCGTATAATTTCATCGAACTTAATAATACAATAGATCGCTTCACTTAAAACAAAAAACAATGTCTAAAATTCTTCTCAGTGCATTAGTTGCCAGTTGTATTTCCTTGCAAGTATCCGCTCAGCACAAAGGTTGCAGCACCATTGAACGCAGTGTTCGGGGAAATTTTCACAAGAACAGTTCAGACTCTACCAAGGCCCGTGGCCTCGCTGATAATTATTTTTTATGGGATCCGGGTGCCGTTATCAAGGTTAAGTTTTTGAGCGGTAGCAAGGAGTTACAGCAGAAAATTAAACCCATTGTAAAGGAGTGGGAAAAATATGCCAACGTGAAATTTGAATTTATTACCCTGGGCAATGCCGATGTACGAGTGTTTATAGGCAACGGCAACGGACACGATTCTTATATTGGCACGGTGGCCCGTTCTATCGACCCAGAGAGTGAAACAATGAACCTCGATTCTGCAGACATCAGAAACGATGCAGCTTTTTTAAAAACTGTTGTACTTCATGAATTTGGCCATGCCATTGGTTTACTGCACGAGCACAGCAGCCCTATCTCCGGTATTAAATGGGACAAAGAAAAAATGTACAAGGAATATGCAAAAATGGGTTGGTCTAAAGAAGATGTAGATTTCCAGGTATTTAGCACTTACAAAATCTCTTATACCAATGGTACCAAATACGACAATAAATCCATCATGCATTACCCGATCAACCCCGGCGAAACACTGGATGGTTATACGATTGACTGGAACATGCAACTTTCAAAAGGCGACATAGAGCTTATCAAAGCATTGTACCCAATGAAGGGTAAAAGAAAAAATGAAGTGACCCGCATTGCCATCCAAAACTTTAATGGCATAACACTGGAAGGCAACGACGCCAAAGCAGGTATCTCCCTCTTTCCTTCATTCGACCTGAGAACAGGGGGTAAAGGCGGTAAAGTAAAAATGATCTTTAAATTTTATGACGAAGATGGGTACGGCTTTAGAGATGAAGATCAGACTTATGAAGAAAATGGCGTAGTGGCAACAATGCGCACAGTACTTTTGCCCGTAAACAAAACCATACGTTACAACCAGAGTAACAAAAAAGATTTTGAATTCTTTTTGCCTTATGACCAGATTCCCTACGATGCACTAAGCCAAAACATACAGATTACTTTCAAGATTGTGTACGAAACAGGTGAAGGAGAACTCAAAAATCTATACTTCTCACAACCCTACTCTTTTAGTTATGCTAAGTCAAAAAAATAACTGCACTACATAAAATAACCACCATGAAATTGTATGCGTCCTGTTTTTTCCTTTTGCTTTCGTCTGCCTGTTTCGCTCAACAATACCTCATCAAGTACGACATGCAGTCTCAACAAACAAAGTATTATAAGATACAGCAAGCCGATACGGCTAAAATTAAAAACATCGACCTGCGCAAAAACGGTAGAATTTTATTACAGGTAAACAACTACAACCCGTTTTACTGGAATGCAAAAGTGACTGCATTTAAAAACCCGGTTGATGAAGAGGTTGGCTATGGTGACGCCTTTAATCCGTTTAGCGTGCTGGCAGGTGGAATGGGCGACCTGATGAATAGTTTGCCCAAGCTGGACCTTCCAAAAAGTCGTGGTGAGATAAGCCGGGAAAATATGGACGATGTTACTTACCAGTATCTTTCAACAGCCGCGGCCTACGCACAAAACTATGAAGATTTGCAGGCGCTCAACGCAAAGCTGGAAGAGTTGCAAATTGCCAAACTCCAATTAACAGAATTGAAGTTTAACATACAGAAAAAAGAGGGAGATATAAAAAGGGAAGCGGAGAAGACCGTTACGAAAGTGCTGAGCACAAGCGAGCTGGACCTTGGAAATGTGCTGAAAATTGGGAAGGGCTACAACAGCAATCTTAACAATGCCTTGCAGAATGCATCTTCGCTGCTGAGCAATTTGCAACAGCAACAAAAAACAGTAAACAACCAGGCTGTTTACGAAGATAGAACGCTGAGGGAGATTGGCGAAAATGCAGGCAGTAGCTTTAAACAATTAGACCGCTTAAGAAGCGCACAGGCAGCCAATCCCAACCTGTTGTTAGACGAAGTAGCTGCCGTTGCCAAATTATACAACGAAATAAGTACGGCCAATTTTCAGTTTTCCTATGCTGTTAAAAATGAAGAAGACATCTCAGACTTAAAGCTGGAATTGTATCCCAAGGCAGAGATCGCTTCCAAAGATACCGTGGTACAATATTTTGAACTGAACCGTAAGAAAAGCATTCGCATCCGTAATTCGGTTGGAGTTTCCTTTAGCTACTTTGATGCAAACAACAGGAATTATTATATAGGAGCAGACAGCGTAATCCGCAAGGGGGAGAAAGACTTGTTCACCCCGCTGCTTTCTACTTTCATTCATTTTTATGCCGGCAAAACACAGGGTGTAAAATGGGGTGGTGCGTTTGGCTTTGGTATACCGCTGCAAGGGGAAAAGAAAGACGTGAATTTTTTGCTGGGACTAACAGCAGCTATTGGCAAAAACGAACCCATTCTGGTCACCCTCGGTGCAGCTGGTACCAAGGTAAACAAGCTGGCTTTCGGGTATAGCCTCGGCGGCAAAACATCCGAAACCGATCCTGCAAAATTAACCACCAGCGGCTATGGTGTGGGCGGCTTCCTGGGCATCACATTTAATTTAAACAACCTTGGTCTTGGAAAAAAATAATATCGTAGTTACCAGGTGTGCGATGGCATAAACAAGATGTGAGGATGCTTTAATGGCATCCTTTTATTTTTCAGTTTCAATTTGAACTGTATGAAACAAAAAATATACATATCGCTGATAGCTCTATTGATGGCCACATTGGCTGGCGCCCAGGCACCACTCGTAAAACTGTTTGATCTTGTAACAATGGCAGAAGACCAGCAGAGCCGTCAACAATATGATAGTGCTCTGCTAACGTTAGACAAAGCGGAAAAAATTACAGATCAATATCATTTATACAAGGAAATATCCAGCACTGTATTGCTCAATAAAAAGGGCTTGGCATATGAAGCAACAGGCTCGTACGAAAAAGCACACGAATATCTTTTTCGTGCATTGCTCAATGCCCGCAAATTTAAACATGCTTCAGAAAAGCAACAGGCGCTTCTAGATTTAATAGACCTGCACCGAAACATCGTAAAAAAAAATATTCCGTTTAACTACCCTGCCATCAACGAAACCGAAAAATCAGTAGCCTATTTTCCTGTTGCCGACATTCAAAAAACAGGTGATTCATTATTAGTAACCATACTGGCAGGAACCCTTGATGGTATACTTGCCACAGAAAAATCGCTTGATCTTTTTACACACTACGACCAAAAAGACAGCCTGCATCACCAGGATATCAGCTTTATCAGTTCTGCCAGAATTATGGAAGCCGGAAAAAATAAAACGATCGTAAAAACCAAAGCAACAGATATAAAAATCCTGGCAGGCGACCTGGCCGCTGTTTATGTGCAGGCGCCCCTTTCGTGGAGAAAGCTATCTATCCGGAACCTTTTACTTAATAATTTATTTCTTGTAAATAATTATAAACAATATCCCTATCACTACCGGTTCTATTATTACTATGCCGACTCCTTAATAGAAAATGAAAGCTTTGAAATTTTCCGGGCTTCTGTTAAAGAGATAGTTGATTTGTTTGCCGGGGATACCCTCACCAACCCGCAGTTGGGCAGCAGGATAGACAAAGGAATCTTCACCGGCCACAATGCCATTACAGCAATGATGGATACCAAACCAGTTCATTTAAAATTGTTTTTAAATTTTGTAAACAGCTTCCCTGCAAAATATATTGGCAATAATTTCAGGTTCTCCGAAACTTACGCCACCTGGGTAATCAACAATACCCCATTAGATGCCGCTGATGTAAAACCTTTCCTGCTTGGTTTTTCAGATAATGAAAAAATGCAACAGGAAGCAAATAAACTTGCATCGCAGATTGAGCAGGACGAATTGGCGCAGCAATGGTTTAATGAAGGCATGCAAAAAACCATCCTGGACAATATTAAAGAAGCCAAACTAACCGCCAACTTATTGTACCAGGTTACTGCCGCCACCCAGGGCCGCTACGACAAGGGTTGGAATGATGTTCTCTCTGCTCAAATAGAAAAAAGATTGTACAATAAACAAAAAGCTGACAGCTTTCTAAACAGAGCCTCCTCCATTTTCAATGAATCAAAAAATACGGAAGGCATTACCTGGGTAAAAAATACCAGGCAGCAATGGCAGAAGTCTAGTCAAATTGATGTGGCTATACAAAATGGACATATTTTCCCTTATACCATTACACCGTCTACAAACCCGAGATATTTTGCCACTTCGGGTATGGATAACCTCGTTAAAATATGGGACAATAACCTGGGCAAAGAAATCATCACCATTTCAAATCATACAGATGAAGTAAGCAGTTTAGATTTTAGCAGCAATGGCAGGTACATGGCAAGTGCAGGTTTAGACAGTTTTATAAACGTGTACAATGCCTACGACTACAGCAGCATGTTTAGATATAAAACTGCAGCGCCAGAGAGAGTTATCAAATTTTCCAGCGACAACAAATTTTTGGTAACTGCCGGCAGAGACTCACTGGTGAAATTCCGCAATATTCAAACTGGTGAAATTACCAAGACACTCAAACTCCATAAAGGAACTGTTTATGGACTTGCCTTTCACCCGCAATTCTCTTCTACCCTATACTCTGCAGGTGCCGACAGCATGGTGTACAGATGGGATACGGACACGGATGAAATGACAAGATGGTATAAATACAAAGGCAAGGCACTTTCTGTAAAACTCAGCAACGATGGAAAATACATGAGCGTGGTGTCTACAGATTCCCTTTTAACCATCCGGAGTACGGAAACGCATAAAATCATCTTATCCTATAAGATCGGTGTTTTTCCGCAAGGCAGCAGTACCTATTATGCTTCTGAATCGTTTAGCCCAGACAGTAAATATATTTGCTTCCCTACAGCAAAAGACAGTTTCTTAATAGTGCAATTAAATGATAGATACGAAAGATTGTATAGCACCAATTTGAAAGCCTTTCCGCTCGCAGATATACAATTTAGCAACGACGGCCAGTCTGTACTTGCAAGGTTTAGCCTGGGTGGACCACTAAGGATTTATAATTTCGCCGGCTGGGATATCAGGAATAATACGACCATCAATTATAAAGACATTCCCTCGTTTGCCAACATTGCAATGAGTGTTCAGTTTACACAGGATGACAATAGCCTGGTAGTATTACACAATGAAGTATCTAAAATAGACCTGCGAAACGGAAAAAACGAAACCCTTTATTATGCGCCAAGCTTTATAGAAAATAAATACCTGTTACTAAACGATGAGCGATATGGTGCCTATACGGAATTTAGTAAAAACATCATTTCTTTTTGGGACTATACCAAAAAAGAAAATTTAAAACAGTTTGTGCTACCCGAGGGGGAAAGCTACGCTGCTTTTGAGTTGAGCAAAGACAATCGTTTTATTTTTGTGAGCAGTTTAAATGGCTTCATCAACGGCTGGGATGCCAAAACCGGGCAACTACTGTTCAGCAAAAAATACGTTGAAGGAAACAAGGCTGGCATCAACAAACTGTTTTACGACCAACATAAAAACAGGCTCCTGGCGGTAACCTCACAAAATAAAGTGCTGGTACTTTCTGCTGCGGATGGTGTGTTGCTGCAAAGTATCAATATCACCGGAGCCAATTACGCAGTAGCTACCGCACAATATATTTTTATAACCGATGAAATGGGCTACCTTAATAAGTATGATGCAAGCTCTTTTGTACTGCTAAAAAGAACCGCCTTAAACAACGACGGCGAGTTTGCATTTTTGCTGGTATTATCGCCCGACGAAAAAATACTTTATGTACAAGGCGGATATACTATGATTAAGGCCATTGAGGTATCTAATGACAGTACACGCTTTACCCTACGGGGACATACCAACCAGCTTACCATGATGGCAGTAAGCCATGATGGAAAGATGATGGCTACCACTGGCTTCGACAGCAAAATAAATCTTTACGATGCCATTACGGGAGCCCATATGGTAAACATCTTTGTACCAAAAGACAGGAATTGTATGATATCAGATAATGAAGGATATTATATGGCGCCAAAAAATACCCTTGACGCTGTTATATTTTCTTACAACAACAATGCGTATACGTTCGACCAGTTTGATGTACGGTTAAACAGACCTGACATCATTCTTCGCAAAATTGGCCGGGTAGATACTGCCACCACAAAAAGTTATTTTGCTGCGTACCAAAAAAGGCTGAACAAACTGGGCATCACTGAAAAAAATATCAGCGGGCAGATTCAACTTCCCCTCGTAAGATTGCAGGACAAATCTGCCATACAGCCCATTACCACTCAAAGCGTCTATACCCTTTCCCTGGAATGCAGCGATCAAACATATCCCATTCACTATCTGCAGGTACTGGTAAACAACAGCCCTGTATTGGGAATAGCGGGGCTTGATCTAAGCAAATTAAACAGCAAAGAGTTGATACAAAAAGTAAGCATACCCCTTGCCCGGGGTAACAACAGCATCAAAGTTTTTTGTACCAATTCCCAGGGCACTAAATCCTTGAGAGAAAGCTTTGAAATTATTAGCAACTATCCTGGCACGAAGCCTGCAAAAACGTATTTCATAGGCATTGGCGTGGCGCAATACAAAGACGCTGCTATGAACCTTCAGTACTCTGCC